>PMOU01000273.1 GCA_003161205.1 Actinomycetota bacterium
CTTCAAGGGTCTGCCGGTGCGCTGCCGCAACAATGCCGAGCTCGGCTGGGAGCGGCTGCGCCCCGCGACCGGTCCCAGTGTCCATTAGCCCTGCAGCCGATCGCCGTGCGCGTAGGTGTAACTGGCCTGCACGATGCCAAACACGATGTCGAGTTCCGGCAGATCTCGCGGACCGTAGATCATGATAAGGGTGGGCGGGTACAGGCCCATGGTGACGACCGGGTGGTACACACCCCAGCCCTGCTGGACGGCGTGAGCGGCGTCCGGTTCGCGCAGGAACAGGTGCAGGCTGCTGTCGCGCCGACCGTGCAGGTGCGCGAATTCGGTCCCGTCGGGCGCGAAGGCCGTGGCGGGCCCGCGGCCGGCATCCAGATGCAACGACCTGGAATCGGGCAGCGAGATCGCGCTGCGCCCGGTCCGGACACCGGGCAGCCGCGCCATCGCTCGCCACAGCGTCTCCTGGATAGGGGGAGGAGAGGTCTGGTCTAGCTGCTGATGCGGAGTCATCCGGGTGGTCGCGGGGGACGGGCCTGGCCTGGGCGGAAGACTCAGTAGCTGGCCGCCGGCCCCGGTTGGTGCAGGTGTTTGCTGTCTCATGCCTGCTACGTTAGTATCTACCTGATACTAGTTACCTATAGGAAAGTAAGGGATTATGGGTGTGATCCAGCGCACATTCGATGCGTGCCCCGTAACTCCCGTCATCGAGGTCATCTTGGGCCGCTGGACGGTCCCCATTCTGTGGCTGCTGAACCAGCACGGACGCCAGCGCTTCGGAGAGATCCAGCAGGCACTGCCAGGCGTCACGCCCAAGGTCCTCACCCAGCGCCTCCGGCAGCTGGAAACAGACGGCCTCGTCACGCGGCAGTACTACGCCGAGATGCCGCCGCGCGTGGAATACGAGGCCACCCCCCTCGCTCGCTCACTCGGGCCGGTCTTCCAGGCTCTGGAAACCTGGTCGCAAGATCATCTCGCCGAGCTGCTCCGCGCCCGGAAGAGCTGAGCCGCGGCTGTCGTACCCGGCGGCAAGATTACGGCTGGGGGCCGTCGTACCCTTCGACGATGACCAAGTCGCCGTTGGCCGCGCCGATCCGCAGCCGGTGGGCTGCCTCGTACTCCGGATCGTGATAGCAGTTGTACGCGGATTCGTAATCAGGGAATTCGATGACGACCTGGCGCTCGCGTGCCGTTCCCTCGGCCACATCCTGCTGGCCCCAGCGGACGAGGAATCTCGCCCCGTACCGCCGGCGCACGTCCCGGTTCGCCTTCGCGTATTCGCTGTGCCGCTCCATGTCGGTGATGTCACTCTGGACGATCCAGTAACCCTTTGCCATGGTCGCTCCTTGCGCTTCCGGGCTTTTCGGCCCAAACGGTCTTTCCGTGGATTTTGAATCAAGGCCGGCGGATGCCGGGGAGGGCAGCGGTAAAGCCGGCGGCGGCGAGGGTCACGGTGAGGCCCGCGGTGACGAGCGGCGTGTTGCCGGCCGCGTGCCCGAGGGTCAGGTCGCGGGCCGCATCAATCGCGTGGGTGAGCGGATTGACGTGCGCGACGGCCTGCAGCCAGCCGGGCAGCCCGGCGATCGGGACGAAGGCGCTGGAGGCGAACATCAGCGGGAACATGACCAGGAAGCCGATGCTCTGCATAAGTTCAGCGTTGCGGAGCCAGGTAGCTGCGGCGAGGAAGACCCAGCCCAGGCCCCAGCTGACGGCCATGGCCAGCACCAGCGCCCCGAGCACGCCCGGCACGCCGCCCGCCGGGGCAAAACCGAACACCGCCACGGCCAGGACGATGATGACGCCGAGCTGGACCAGGCCGCGGATCAGGTCGGTGACGCTCCGTGCGGTCAGGACCGATCCCATCCAGATGGGCATGGCGCGGAACCTGGCCACAACGCCATTGGTCAGGTCGGTGGTAAGCCCGACGCCGGATACCAGGGCCGATTGCATTGCCGTGTTGACCAGGATGGCCGGCACGAGGTAATCGATGTAGCTGACGCCAGCCGGGAAACTGGACGTGCCGGCCAGGCTCTTGAAAACCTGGCTGAACAGCACGAGCAGGATGACCGGCTGCAGCAGGGCCAGCATGACGCTGCGCGGATCGGTCACCAGTGTCCGCAACGATCTGGCGGTCAGCAGCCTGATCCGGGCCGCCAGGCTGCTCCCCCGCCAGTTCCGCGACGCGACAGGCCCGGCTGGCGTGACGACGGTGGTGCGCTGAGTGTCGGTCATGGTCATCGTAATCTCCGGAGGTCATGCTGCCGTGCGGGCAGCGGCGGCGGGGTAAGCAGCATGGCCAGCGCCGGGCCCGGCCAGGGACAGGTAGACGTCATCGAGGGTGGGCTCGGCGATGCGGAGTTCGGTCGCTTCAAGGCCGGCCCGGTCGATGGCCAGGATGACGGTGGTCACGTCGTGCGCGTCGGTTACAGGTGTGACGACCGAGCCCCGCCCGGGGTCGGTCACCGGTTCCAGGCCCGTGGCGGCGATGGCCGCCGCGGCCGTGGTCACCGCGGCGGCCGGGTCCCTGTCCTTGGTGAAGCTCGTGGTCACGGTGCGCCGCCCTACTCTGGCCTTGAGTTCCGCCGCGGTCCCGGACGCGACCACCCGGCCGGCGCCCAGGACCGTGATGCTGTCCGCGAGCCGGTCGGCTTCGTCGAGGTATTGCGTAGTGAGCAGCACGGTGGTGCCCTCGCTGGTGAGTTCGGCGATCGTGTCCCAGACGGCGAGCCGGGCCTGCGGATCGAGCCCGGTGGTCGGCTC
>PMOU01000302.1:0-1122 GCA_003161205.1 Actinomycetota bacterium
ACCTCGAACCGGACCAGGGACCTGCACGACGCGCTGAAGCGGCGGTGTCTGTACCACTGGATCGCCTACCCCGACACCCCGCGCGTGGCGGAGATCATCAGGCGCCGGGTGCCCGCGTCCGGTGATCACCTGGCCGGGCAGGTCGCGGCCGCGGTGCACCGGCTGCGCAGCCTCGACCTGACCAAGCCGCCGGGCATCTCCGAGGCGATCAGCTGGGCCTCGGCGCTGAGCGTCTTCGGCGCCGAGGAGCTGTCCGGCCCGATGGCCGACCAGACCATCAGCACGGTGCTGAAGTACCCCGAAGACGAGGACACGGTGCGCCAGGCCGGACTGGCCGCGATGGTCGGCCGTGACTAAGACGCGTCGTCCGGTCCCGCCCGAAGCCTCATGTCGTCCGGTCCCGCCCGAAGCCTCATGTCGTCCGGTCCCGCCCGAAACCTCATGGCCGACCGTGGCCGGGCGGCGTTGACCGCTCCCGGCAGCCTCGCCGCGCGGCCCCAGCCTGATGTGGCCGGGCTGGCGGCCGTGCTGGGGACGGCGCTGCACGGCGCCGGGCTTCCGGTCGGACCCGATCGGTGCGAACGGCTGGCCCGGGCGCTGACGGTGATGNNCGCCGGCCGATCTCGGCCACCAGCCCGCTGACCCTGACGGCGGCCCCTCGCCGGCCGCCCGGACTCAGGGCGATCCCGGCCAGTGGCCCGCCGGGGTGCACGTCTCGGACGGGGCCCCGGCCGCCCCGGACGGCGACGAGCCACCCACCGACGCGGCGGCCATCCGCCGGGTCGCCTCGGCCGCCGAGCGGCTGCGCGGCCGTGATTTCACCGAGCTGTCCGACGCCGAACTGCGCGAACTGGTGTCGCTGATGCGCGAGCTGACCCTGGCCGTGCCGCCGCGGCGGACGCGCAGGTACCGGGCCGCCCGCGACGGCAAGCGGCCGGACCTGCGCCGCACGCTCCGGCTGGCGCGGCGCAGCGGCGGCGAGCCGGTCAGGCTCGCCCGCCGGGCCCCGCGGGTCAAGCCGCGCCGTCTCATCGTGCTCTGCGACATCTCGGGTTCGATGGAGCCGTACGCCCGCGCGCTGCTGATGCTCCTGTACTGCCTCAACGGGGGTCAGCTGCGCGG
>PMOU01000302.1:1132-5510 GCA_003161205.1 Actinomycetota bacterium
GCCGCGATCAAGGAGTTCAACGACCGTTACGGCTGCCGGGGCCTGGCCCGGGGCGCGGTCGTCCTGATCATCTCCGACGGCTGGGAAACCGGCGAGCCCGAGCTGCTCGGCGCGCAGATGGCGCGGCTGTCCCGGGTGGCGCACCGGATCGTGTGGGCCAACCCCAGAACNNTGCGACGCCGTGGTGAGCGCGCACAACCTCGACGCGCTCGATGACCTGCTGGGTGCGCTCCGGGCCCGCTGACCGCCAGCCCCCGGGGGAGGGCGGCGGTCAGCGGATCCGGGCTAAGCCGCTGGTGCGCGA
This sequence comes from Actinomycetota bacterium, assembly GCA_003161205.1. Next base: position 1,437 of record PMOU01000302.1, read on the forward strand.
AGCGGGTACGCGCCAGCGGCTGGCCTAGGTGACGTCGACGTTGACGGTGTGGTACCCGGTCGCGCCGTTGGGTTCGGTCCGGTGCGCGACCGCGGTCTGGGTGTAACCGGTCTGGTCGGTGGCTCGTACNNGTGTCCTGGACGGCCAGCTTCGCGTCGTACCAGGTGCCGTCCACGGCCACTTGGACGGCCGCGATGCCGCGGTGCTGAGCCCAGGCGACGCCGGCGATCGTCACCTGGCCCGCGGCCAGGTTGGTGCTGCCGCGCTTCGGCACGTCGATCCGCGATTCCGTCTTGATCGGCCCCTGCTGGGACCAGCCTTGCTTCACCCAGAACGCGTCGTACGCGCCGAAGGTGGTGAGCTCCATGTCGACCACCCACTTGGTCGCGGACACGTAGCCGTACAGGCCGGGTATCACCGCCCGCACCGGGTAGCCGTGCTCGACCGGCAGCAGCTGGCCGTTCATGCCCACCGCGAGCAGCGACGTGCGGCCGTCCAGGACCGGGTCGGTGGCCACGCCGATCGTCATCCCGTTGACATCGCGCATGACGATCTGGTCGGCGCCGGACTGGATCCCCGCTTCGCGCAGCACGTCGGCCAGCAAGATGCCCTGCCACCGGGCGTTGCCGATGTAGCTGCCGCCCACCGATTCCGAGACGCAGGTCAGGGTGACGTCGTGTTCGACCATGGGCCGCCGGAGCAGGTCGTCGAACGTGAGGATCACCGGCTTGTCCACCATGCCGTGGATGCGCAGCTGCCAGGTCGACGCCTTGACCTGCGGCACGACCAGGGCCGTGTCGACCCGGTAGAACTGCGAGTCCGGCGTATAGAACGGGGACAGCCCGGCGATGTTCAGCGTCTCGTCGGCCGGCAGCGGCGTCATCGGGGCGATCTTGAGCTCCGGGGGCGGCGCGGAAGCGGCGGCCTTAGCCGCCGGCGTCCGCGTCCGGAACCGCTTGCTGAGCAGGAGCTCGCCGCTGACGCCGGCCGCGGCCGCGGTCACCGCGGTGACGCTGCCCGCGGCCAGGAACTTACGCCGGTCGATAGTGGTCGTCATCGTGTCCCCCGGTGGCCGGCCCCGTGAGCGGCCCGCAACGGCGCGACCGGCGCCGACGCGCGCACCAGCCACAGGAGCGCGATCGCGCCGGCGATGGCGCCGAAGACCGAGGGCAGCACGTCGGTCAGCTGGCCCTGCGGCCTGGTGATGACAACGAACGCGCCGAACAGCCCGAAGGCCGCGATGGCGGCCACGCCGAGCACGGGCGCGTGCCTGGTCAGCACCCCGATCGCCATCGCGGCGACGGCGATCAGGAGGTACATGCCGAGCAGCAGCACGGTCCGGCCGTGCTGGCCGAAGTGGTCCGTGGCCATGGTCCTCAGCCCGGCCGGGACCCGGTCGATGAACGCGTTGCCCACGACGACGAGCGGCGAGGCCTTCGGCCCGACAAACGCCGCCTCCAGGGTGGCGACGCCGATCGCGACGGCCGCGGCGAGCAGCCCGGTCACCGCGCCCACGATCAGCCCGCGCCGGCGCGCTTCCCGTCTGCGGTCCCGGTCGGCCTGCCAGCGGTGCGGAAGCATACCCGCGTCGGGAGCCCTGAGCATCGGCCCCGAAGCCCTCGGCCCGGCGTAGTCAGACCTCGTGTCATCAGGCCCGGCGTAATCAGAGCGAGTGTCATAAGACCCGGCGTCGTTAGATCCGGCGTAATCCGATCCGGCGTAGTCACGCTCGGCGTAGGCGGGCTCTGCGTAAGCAGGCTCCGTGTAAGCAGGCTCGGCGTAAGCAGNNTCGGCGTAAGCAGGCTCGGCGTAGTCACGCTCTACGTAAGCGGGCTCGGCGTAGGCGGGCTCGCCGTAGTTACCCGTGGCCGGGTAGTCCGCCGGGTCCGCGTAGCCGTAGCCGTTGCCGCTCCGGCCATGTCCGTTCCGGTGATCCGCATAGTTATCCGGTGCGCGGTAGCCGTTTCCTGCCTCGGCGTAGCCGTTAACAGCGCCGTCGAATCCGTCCGTGGCCAGGCCGTACCCGTTTCCTGCGGTGCCGTAGCCGTTTCGGGCGCCGTCGAATCCGTCCGTAGGCTCGCGGTAATACTCTGGCGGCCCGTCCTGGCTTCCCCTGCCGTAGGCGTAGCTTCCGGTAGCCGCGGCAAAGGGATCGGCCATGCCGGCCTGCTGGTAACCGCGATACTCAGGATCGGCCGATCCGTCGAAGTCGTCCTGGTACCTCGGCTGGCCTTGGTAGCCGGTCTGGCCCTGGTACGCGGGCTCGCTTTGATAGGCGGGCTGAGCCTGGTACCCGGGCTCGCTTCGATAGGCGTTCTGACCTTGGTACGCGGGCTCGTCTCGATAGGCGGGCTGGCCCTGGTAGGCGGGCTGGCCCTGGTACGCGGGNNGGGCTGGCCCTGGTACGCGGGCTCGGCCTCGTAGGTGGGTTCGGCGGCGCCCCAGTACGGGGATTGGCTCGCTGCCTCCTCCTGCCCGCCGGGCAGCTCCGCATCCCGGTAGGCAGTGCCGCCTGGGTAGGCGCTGCCCGCCCGCTGGGCCCGCCACGCCCGTGGCGGCGTCGCCTGAGGCCAGCCTCCTTGCGGAGGTGGCAGCTTGCGGTGCGACGGATCGTAGCTCATATTCCTATTCACGGTCTTGAGGGCCGATGTCGTTTGATCTTTGCCCTGCAGGTAACCAAGCGGTAAGAAAGCTGGGTTTGCACCGGTAGGTCAGACCCGCGCTTCGCGTGGTTCGCGTTCACTAAGCGGCACCCGCATCGGCAGAGCATTCACCGCTGGCACTGCTCCGGCTGGCACTGCTCCGGCTGGCGCTGCTCCGGCTGGCACTGCTCCGGCTGGCGCTGGGCCGCGCTTGGCTAGTTCGCGGCGGATCAGCCAGCAGGCCGCCACGACCAGGACGGGTATGCCGTAGGCCACCGCGTCGTGCAGCCGGTAGGGAATGGTGTACCGGCCTATGTCGGAGTCGGCGGCGTAGTACCCGCCCGCGGCGAAGGCGAGCCACTCCGGCCGCCCGTCGAGAGCGACGAGCACGACCAGGAGCAGCGCGTACCACTGGAAGCGCGGCGTGGTCACGGCCAGCGCGGTCGCGGTCATGATGACGGCGCCCTGCCACGGCCGGTCCGGGTCACCGAACTGCAGGACGGCGAACGCGACCGCGGCCAGGATGAGCACCGCCATGGCGCTGGCCAGCGGCCCGGTGAGGACCAGGCCGATGATCCCGTACCTGGTCCCGGTCGTGTAGCTCTCCTGCTGCAGGTAGCCGGGCAGGAACCCGATCACCTTGCTGCCGACCGCGATCACGTGCGGGACGTAGACCGCTATGAACGCGCTACTGGCGGCGAGCGTGACCGTCAGCCAGCGACGCCGTAGCAGCGCCGGTACGGTCAGCACCGGCGTCATCTTGGTCGCGATGGCCAGGCCGAGCAGGATCCCGCCGAGGATGGTCCGGCGCGTCGTGCGCGCGGTGGCCAGCGCCAGGATCGCGGCGGCGGTGATCCCGGCCGCGAGCACGTCCACATGGGCGCTGTTGCCCGCCTCGAGGATCACCAGCGGACACCAGGACCACAGCGCGGCCGTGCGTATGTCCCGGCCTAGCCGGCCCAGGCCGAACAGCAGCAGCACCGTGGTCAGGACGGCGATCAGCGCGGTGGTGGCCTGAATGGGCGTGCTCGAGTCGCTGCCCGAGGGCAGGTAATGCACCCCGAGGAAGTACGCCTCGGCCACCGGCGGGTAGATCGTGGGCACGGTCGGCCGGTTGATGGCCGTGCAGCCCGCGGCCAGTTCGGCGGCCGGATGGCTGACCACGTAGGCCTGCGACACGCAGTACTCGGCACCGGGGTGGAAGAGGAACTCATCCCGCAGCCCGGTGAGCTGACTGGCCGTGGGGACGTAGGCGTACGGGTCGACGCCCGCGGCTTGTACCCGGCCGTCCCAGATGTAGCGGTACAGGTCGTTGCTGTTCTGCGGCGGCGCGGACACCGCGACCAGCTGGAGGCCGATGCCGCCGAGCAGGATCGCCGCGACCGCCGCCCGGCGGGGCACCTTCCGCAGCAGCCAGACGGCGGCGATGAAC
>PMOU01000302.1:5534-9207 GCA_003161205.1 Actinomycetota bacterium
GGAGCGGTAAGCATTACTTAACCCCGGTCGCCACGGATCGTTCGGAAGAAATCTGGGTGCCGCCGATGGACGCGAACCACCGTCCGTCGACCGTCCAGAGGTCGACCGGGCCCAACCCGGCGTCATCCGCCACTTGCGTGATGTGGTCAGCGCCGACGTAGGCCCAGGGGAACCAGGCGCTGGCTGAGTCGGCGTGGCAGAGGCGAACCTGCTCGCGGCGCAGCGGCGACCCGGGTGGCTCCAGTTCCACGATGGCCCGGCCCTGCGGCGCGAGCAGCTGGGCGACCCGGCTGAGCAAGGCCGCCGGATCGCCGCCGATGCCGATGTTCCCGTCCGCGAGCAGCACCGTGGTCCACCGTCCGGTCCCCGGGACGCGGTCGAACACGTCCCGCAGCATCACCAGCGCGCCTGATGAGCGGGCCAGGTCCACCGCGTATGGCGTGATGTCGATGCCGAGGGCCGGGATGCCGCGCTCGGCCAGGGCCACGGTCAGCCGGCCCGGCCCCGAGCCGATATCGAGCGTCGGCCCCTCGCAGCGGTCGAGGATCGATTTGTCGCCGGGGCTCTCGTGTAGCCAGCCATCCACGGAAAGCGGCTTGCGGCTGCCGTCGGCGTGCTCGATCTCGGGCCGCACCCAGCCGGCCAGCGCGTGCTCGTAAAGTTCTCCGATCACGCAGACTCCTCATCCTTCGTCCGGGATGGTCGCCGGGAGCCGGTCGGCCCCCGGCGGCGATCACTCGACTGCCCCGCCGGTTACGGCGGCGCAAAACCTCCCTCAGTGTTAACCCAGGTGATTTGTCGCGGGGCCAGTTCGGCGCCGATCGGGCCGGACCTCACAGAATCGTCACTGTGCTTACGGACTGGTGACGCTTTAGCCCCGTTTACTGGCTTCACAAGATGTTTACGACTTACCTTGGAGGCGTAGCCGTTGTCTTTGCTGGACCACTGGAACGGAAAGCCTTGGTAAGTAACCCCGATCCGCCGGGCCGGATCGTCGTCGTAGACGACGATCCGACGGTTGCGGACGTTGTCGGGCGGTACCTCGTACGTGACGGTCACACCGTCGAATGCGTGCACGACGGATACGAGGCACTGCGCCGGGTGGCCGAAGAGCCGCCCGATCTTGTCGTGCTCGACCTGATGCTGCCCGGCATGGACGGTCTCGAAGTATGCCGCCGACTGCGAGCTCGCTGGCCGATTCCGGTGGTCATGCTGACCGCCCTCGGTGACGAGACCGACCGGCTCGTCGGCTTCGAGACCGGCGCGGACGACTACGTCACCAAGCCCTTCAGCCCGCGCGAGCTGGCGCTCCGGGTGCGTTCGGTGCTGCGCAGGTCCCGCGGGGCGGGCCTGCCGGACAAGGCTGACCTCGGGGCCATCGTCGACGGCGACCTGGTGGTGGACCTTTCCGCCCACGAAGTCAGGATCGACGGCAAGCTGATCCAGCTGACCTCGCGGGAGTACGACCTGCTGGTCTTCCTCATGCGGAACCCGCGCAAGGCNNGTGCGGCGGCTACGGGAGAAGCTCGAGCCCGACCCGACCATGCCCAGGCGCATCGTCACGGTGTGGGGCGTCGGTTACCGCTATGAGCCGGAAGCAGCGTGATGACGATGCACGGTGACCTTGCCATCGCGGGCATCCAGTGGTCGGATCTCCTGTACATCTCCGAGCGGGTGATCGTGCTTTCGGTGGTCGTGACGTTTCTCGGGATCGGCCTGCTCAGGGCGCTCGCGTCGAAGTCCATCGGGCTGATGCTGACGCTGACCGTGGGAGTATCGGTCGTCTGCTCGCTGCTCGGGGTGGGGGTCATCGCCTGGCTGATGATGGGCACCTCCACCGACCGTGACGTCATGCTCGACCTGATGTCGATCGCCGGCCTGGCCGGCTTCGCGGTGGCGATGTTCGTCGGGCGGCGGATTATCAGGGCCAGCCATGAGCTTTCCTCGGCGGTGCAGAATGTCGCCGACAGCGGCGTCTACGTCGCNNCGGCGTGAGCTCGTCGCCTGGGTCAGCCATGACCTGCGCACCCCGCTGGCCGGGCTGCGGGCCATGGCCGAGGCCCTCGAAGACCAGGTCGTGATCGATCCGCGTGAGGTGTCCCAGTACCACACCCAGATCCGGCGCGAGGTCGACCGGCTGACCGCGATGATCGACGACCTCTTCGAGCTGTCCAAGATCCACGCGGGCGCGCTGCGGCTGGCCCGCCGCATGGTCGGGCTCGAGGACCTGGTCGCCGAGGTCGTCGCCAGCGCCGAGCCGGTCGCCCGGGCCAAAGGCGTCCGGCTGACCGGTGCCGCGGTGCGCGGCATGCCGGTCTTCGTCGACTCCGCCGAGATGGGCCGGGCGCTGCGCAACCTGGTCACCAACGCGATCAGGCACACGCGGTCTGACGGCATTGTCGACGTGCTCGCCGAGGTGCAGGGCGGCATGGCCTGCGTGAGCGTGTCGGACGCCTGCGGCGGGATCCCGCCCGGTGATCTGCCGAGGGTGTTCGACGTGGCGTTCCGCGGCGAGTCGGCTCGCACCCCGGGACCGCAGGAAGGCGCCGGGCTCGGCCTGTCAATCGCGCGCGGCATCGTCGAGGCGCACTCCGGCCAGATCGCGGTGCGTAACGCCGGTCCCGGCTGCCAGTTCATGATCAGGCTGCCGCTGGCCCGGCCGGGCGTACCGGCCATCAACCGCGCCGTGCCCCGCCGCCGCGCCTCCGCCAGCCCGGACCAGGCCCGCGCCATCACCGCACGCTAAGACCGCCTGTGGCCAGCCCCGCCTGTGGCCAGCCCCGGCTACGGCCGGCCCCGGCTACGGCATGCCATGCCCTGACGCGGCAGAAGTGGGGTAGCTGGCGACGGCAGTGACGGCCCGGCAATGGCCTTGACATGCGGTGATACCTGAAACGTATCGCCTGTTGCGGAACAGGTCTTGGACTCGGCGCGCTCGCTTCCGGCAAGCTGGAATGACCCAGTCGGCACTGTTCCGGCGCCGCGCAGGACCGGACACCTTGGTCCCTCGGAGGTGTCCCGCTCCCCGGCCCGGGAAACCTGCGCCGGTGGTATGGTAACTGGTATGGTAACACGGAAGGTCACCGTCACGCTCGACGAGGTCCAGCTCGACCAGATCCGGGCCCTGGTGCAGGCCCGGACCGCGCCGAGCGTGTCTGGATTCGTGCAGCACGCGGTCGCCGTGGCCCTGGATGACATCGCGGGATGGGGCGCGATGCTCGCCGAGGCGCTGCGGCAGACCGGCGGCCCGCTGTCCGACGACGAGCGCGCCTGGGCCGACGATGTGCTCAGCACCCGTGCCCGGCCAGCGGCCTGATGCCAGGCGTGACCATGGACGCGGGCGGCCTGATCGCCCTGGACCGAGACGACCGCCGCGTGGTGGTGCTGCTGGCCCGCGCCAGCGAAACAGGGGCCCGCGTGACCGTGCCGGCGTCCGTCCTGGCTCAGGCCATCCGCAGGCCGGACAGGCAGGTCCGGCTCTCGCGGTTCATCCGCCAGCCGACGACCGACGTCGTCGAGCTGGGCCGGGTGGATGCGACCAGCGTCGGCAGGCTGCTGGCCGCCAGCGGAACCTCTGACATCGCCGACGCTCACCTGGTGATCTGCGCGCGCCGCGCTGACCAGCCCGTCGTCACCGCCGATCCCGGTGGCCTGCGACAGCTTGACCCCACCC
>PMOU01000585.1 GCA_003161205.1 Actinomycetota bacterium
GCGGCGGGGGCCGGGCACCGCACGATCGCGGCCGGGCTGGGCCGCCCGGCATCGACGGTGCGGGGGTGGCTGCGCCGGTTCGCCGCCCGGGCCGAGGCGGTGCGGGCGTTCTTCACGGTGCTGCTGGCCAGGACCAGCCCCGATCCGGTGATGCCGGCCGCGGCGGGCGGCCCGGTGGCGGCCGCGGTGTCGGCGATCGCCGGTGCGGCCGCGGCGGTGGCGCAGCGCTGGCCCCGGGTCGGCTCGGTGCCGGTGTGGACGGCGGCGTCGGCGGCCAGCGGCGGGCTGCTGATCGCCCCGGGCTGGCCGGGCGCGGGCCGCTACACGAGCTGACCCGTTACCCGCACCCGGGGCGGCGCGGGATCGTGTGCCGGTCATCAACGACGCCTATGACCGGAGGAGAGGTGCCCGCATGGGCATGAGCAAGGCGGAAGAGGAAGAGCAGGCGCGGCTGGAACGGGCCCGGGCGATCGGGCTGTTCCGGTACATGCTGATCCGGGAGGCTGCTGACCCGGCGCTGTCCACGCGGCAGCGGGGCAAGCTGGTGCGGGCGATCGCCGCCCGCGAGCACGCGGACCCGTCGGGACGGCCGGTGCGGCTGACCCGGTGGACGCTGGACCGGTGGATCCGGATGTGGCAGCAGGGCGGGTTCGACGCGCTGGTCCCCTCGCCGCGCCAGTCCCAGCCGCGGACCCCGCCGGAGGTGATGGAGCTGGCGGTGGCGCTGAAGAAGGAGAACCCGGCCAGGACCGCGGCTCAGGTGCAGCGGATCCTGCGGGCCCAGGGCGGGTGGGCGCCGGATGAGACGACGATCCAGCGGATGTTCCGCCGGACCGGGCTGACCGCGCTGACCCCGGCCGCGGACGCGTTCGGGCGGTGGGAGGCGGCGCGGCCGAATGAGATCTGGACGGGAGACGCGATGCACGCGATCCGGCTGCAAGGCCGCAAGACCTATCTTTTCGCGTTCATCGACGATCACTCCCGCGCGGTGATGGCCGCCCGGTTCGGGTTCGCCGAGGACACCATCCGGCTGGCCGCCGCGCTGCGCCCGGCCCTGGCATCCAGGGGGATCCCGGCGCACGCCTACGTCGATAACGGCAGCGCTTTCGTGGATGCGTGGCTGCTGCGCGCCTGCGCCAAGCTGGGTATCAAGCTGATCCACAGTCAGCCCAGAAGGCCAGAAGGGAAGGGAAAAATAGAAAGATTTTTCAGGACTGTGCGGGATCAGTTCCTGGTCGAGCTTACCGAGGAGCGCGCCGCCCGGATCCAGGACCTGGCCGAGCTGAACAAGCTGTTCACCGCCTGGACCGAGACGGTCTACCACGTGCGGGAGCATTCGGAGACCGGCCATGCGCCGCTGGCCCGGTGGGAAGCCGGCGGGCCGTTCCCGCTCCCGGCCCAGGCGGACCTGGCTGAGGCGTTCCGCTGGTCTGAATGGCGGACCGTGTCCAAGACGGCCCTGGTGTCCCTGCACGGGAACCAGTACCAGGTCGACCCGGCGCTGACCCGCCGGCGCGTGGAGCTGGTCTTCGACCCATTCGACCTGACCGTGCTGTTCGTCCGGCGCGACGGGAAGGACGCCGGGACCGCGACCCCGCATCACATCACCCGGCACTCCCACCCCAAGGCCCGGCCGGAAGATCCCGGCAGCGGCGACGACGCCCCCCGCGCCACCGGCGTCGACTACATCGCTCTCCTCGGCGAGCAGCACGACCGGGAAAGAGCGCAGCCGGTCAACTACCACGCCCTCACCGGACCCGATGACGGCGACAGCGATCCGCCCGCCTCCGGGCAGCAGGAGCGGGGCCAGCGGGGAGCAGGCGAGGAGGACGACCGTGGATGATTTCCGGCAGGTCATCGACCTCAGCCAGGTCTCCAGCGACGACACGCTGCTGCTGGCCCGCACCGCCGCTGAGGCGGTCCGCGGCCTGAACTGGCTCACCGGCTCCGAGGCCGGGCTGGGCCAGCCGTCGGCGGTCTACGACGTCATCGGCGCCCTGGCCCTGGCCGCCTCCCGCCTGCATCAGGCGCTCGCCCAGATCACCGGCTGGCTCGACCGGGCGCTGGAAGCCGGGCGGCTCGGCCACGACCTCGGCGAGGACCCCGCCGGAGCCATCGATGCCGCCGGGATCTTCCTCGGCGACGCCGGCCTGTCCGCCGCCGCCCTCGCCGAGGACCTGAGCCAGGCCCAGCAGCAGCTCGCCCTCATCAACGGATGTCCCCGCACCCGCACCCGGAAGGAACAGTCATGATCGACAAGCTCCAGGCCCACTACGGGTTCACCCGCATGCCGTTCGGCCGGGACCTGGCCCCCGGCATGCTGCACCGGCACGCCGCCCACAACGAGGCCTGCGCCCGCATCACCTGGTGCATCGCCGAACGGGCCATCGGGGTGATAACAGGCGAAGTCGGGGCCGGCAAGACCGTCTCGGTGCGCACCGTCCTGGCCGGCCTGGACGCCTCCCGCCACACCATCATCTACCTGCCGAACCCGATGATCGGCGTCCGCGGGCTGCACGAGATGATCGTCGCGACCTTCGGCGGCCAGCCCGACCGCAGCGGCTCCCGGCTCACCGCCCAGGCCTCCGCCATGCTCGCCGCCGAACGCGACGAACGCGGCAAGACCCCCGTCCTCGTCATCGACGAAGCCCATCTGCTGCGGTATGAGCAGCTTGAGACGATAAGGATGCTCACGAACCACAACCTCGATGCCGACTCCCCGCTCGCCTGCCTGCTCATCGGCCAGCCGACCCTGCGGCGCACCATGAAGCTCGCCGTGCTCGCCGCCCTGGAGCAGCGCACTGCCCTGCGGTACGCCATGCCGCCCATGACCAGCCAGGAGACCAGCAGCTACATCAGCCATCACCTCAAGCTCGCCGGCCGCTCCGACCCGCTTTTCAGCGATGATGCGGCTGCCCTGATCCACACCACCTCCCGCGGCTACCCGCGCGCCGTGAACAACCTGGCCATCCAGGCCCTCGTCGCCACCTACGCCGCCGGCAAGGCCATCGTCGACGAGCAAGCCGCCCGCGCCGCCATCACCGAGGTCACCGACACCTGACCGGCGCCTCGCCCACGGCCACCGGCGCCATCACCACCAAAGCCCCGCAGCCACCCCGGCTGCGGGGCCTTTTCGCGTCACCACATCGGCATCGCGAATACCTCCTTCGTCGGCATCTTCACCGCCGGGCAACAGCTTGTCCTGCGCCGACTGGTTGCGATCCTCGCTCGCCGCGGACGGCGAGCGCCACGTCACGGCAATCCTGATCGACCTGGAAGTGCAAAGGTTGCGATCCTCGCTCGCCGCGGACGGCGAGCGCCACCGCGAACTTGCACTGGACGCCT
>PMOU01000324.1 GCA_003161205.1 Actinomycetota bacterium
CACCTCGTCGCGGCCGGGCCGGTCATGGCGCAAGATGCCGAGCCCGGTGCCGGCCACGGCGCGCAGGCCCACGCTGTCTTCCGCCGGCACCAGGTCGTACTCGCGGTAGCCGAGGAAGGTGAAGTTGCCGGTCGCCAGCCAGCGCAGCAACTCGCCGAACTCGGCCTGCTCACTGCCGGGCTCGCCGTCGAGCTGGGCGGCCAGGGCCTGCGCTCGGGCGGCCATCCGCCGCTGGTCCTCCACGGCGACGCGCACGTCGTCGAGCACGCGGCGCAGGTTCGCCGCCAGCTGATCGCCGCTCGCCCGGTCCCGCGGCGCTCCGAGCTCCACGTGAATCCACGACTCGGTCAGCTCGCCCGGTTCGCTCGCCGCCCCCTCCGGCACGGCGTCGCCGCAGATACCGAGGATTTCGCGCAGGACGCCGGTGACGTCGCGGCGGACGCGGAGCACGGGGTGCACGAGCAGCTGGATCTCGGCCTCGTGCCGGTTGAGCTCGGTGGTGACCGAGTCGACCAGATAGGGCATGTCGTCGACGACGATGTCCACGGCCAGGCTCGACGGGGTGACCGGATCGGCGTGGGCGCGGTCCGGCTCACGGACCTGGACCAGGGCACGGCCCTGCGGCCGGCGCAGGCCCAGCCGGGCGTGCGCCTGCGCTACCGCCGCCAGCCGGGACGGCAGGGCCAGGTCCTCGGTGGCGACGCGCTGGTAGTAAGCACGCAGGTAGCAGCCGATGCTGTCATCGGCGCCGCCCAGGGCACCGGAGTCCAGGGCGGGATCGTCGTCCCGCCAGGCCTCCTCCGCCTTGGCCAGCAGGGCTTCCCTGGCCTTGTCCACGTTGCTGTCCGGCATCGCGTCCACTCCTTTGTGTCCACTGACCTGGTCCGCTGTCCTGCCTCTGACCTCGGCCCGGCTCCACCCGGCCCTGGCGACCCAGAGAACTCTGCCACCTCATTGTGACGAACTGGTTTCTTAAAGTAACCGAGGCGCGTCCGGAAGCGCCTCCCCGCGGAAATCCCCGAAGTGCTCCAGCACCTCGGGATTGGCGAGCGCGTTCGGGTCCGCGGCCCGCTCCGGCTCGGTGCCGAGCAGGATTTTCCGCACCGGGATCTCGAGCTTCTTCCCGGACAAGGTGCGCGGGATCCCGGGAACCTGGTGAATCTCGTCCGGCACGTGCCGCGGCGACAACTGCGTCCGCAGCGCGGCCCGCAGCTTGCCCTTCAGGTCATCGTCGAGCTCACAGCCCGGGGCGGGCACCACGAACAGGATCAGCCGGCCGTCGGCGCCGAGCCTGCCCGTATCGACGACCAGGCTATCGCCGACTTCCGGCCACGCCTCGACCACGCGGTAGAACTCGCTGGTCCCCATCCGGACGCCGCCGCGGTTGAGGGTGGCATCCGAGCGGCCGTAGATGACGCAGCCGCCATCGGGCAAGATCTCGATCCAGTCGCCGTGCCGCCAGATCCCCGGATAGGTATCGAAATAGCTCTCCCGGTACCTGGCGCCGTCGGGATCGTTCCAGAAGCCGACCGGCATCGACGGCATCGGCTGGGTGATCACGAGCTCGCCGACCTCGCCGGTGACCGGCTTGCCTTCGTCGTCGTAGGCCTCCACCGCGGCCCCGAGGCAGCGCCCGGAGATCACGCCGGAGCGGACCGGCAGCAGCGGGCAGGGCCCGACGAAACCCGTGCACAGGTCGGTGCCGCCCGAGAACGAGCCGAGCAGCAGATCCGGCTTGACCTGCTCGTACACCCAGTCGAACGCCTCCGGCGGCAGCGGCGATCCGGTCGAGCCGATGGCGCGCAGCGCGGACAGGTCGGTGTCGGCGCCCGGCCGCAGCCCGGCCTTCATGCACGCGACCAGGTACGGTGCGCCGACGCCCAGGTAGGTAACGCCGTGCTCGGCGGCCAGCCGCCACAGCCGGTCCGTGTCCGGGTAGGTGGCGCTGCCGTCGTACAGCACGATCGTGACGCCGGCCAGCAGTCCCCCGGCCAGGTAGTTCCACATCATCCAGCCGGTCGTGGTGTACCAGGTGAAGACGTCACCCGGCCGCAGATCCTGGTGGAAGGACAGCGCCTTGAGGTGCTCGAGCACGACGCCGCCATGACCGTGCATGATCGGCTTGGGCAGCCCGGTGGTGCCGGAGGAGTACACCACCCACAGCGGGTGCCCGAACGGCACCTCGTCGAACTCCGGCTCGCGGATGGCATCGCCCTCCGCGCCGAGGTCGGCCCACGCCACAGGGGCCCCCCCAAAGGGGGCCCCGGGGGGCACGGGGGGGCGGGCAGCCCCCTCGTAAGCAGGGGGGGTCTGGGGGGGATCGTCCCCCCGGGCCAGCAGCGTAACCAGCACGACGGCGGACAGGCCGGGCAGGGCCGCCACGACCTCGTCGAGCATGCCGGCCCGGGAGAACGCCTTGCCGTTGTAGCCGTAGCCGTCGCAGGCGATGAGCACCGTGGGCTCGATCTGCGCGAACCGGTCGGTCACGCTGCGCGCGCCGAAATCGGGCGAGCACGAGGACCAGATCGCGCCCAGGCTCGCGGTGGCGAGCAGGCCGATGATCGCCTCGGGGACGTTCGGCAGCAGCGCCGCCACCCGGTCGCCCCGGCCGACCCCGAGCAAGCGCAGGCCCCGGGCCACCCGCGCGACTTCGGCGGCGAGCTGGCCATAGCTGAGGGCTCCGGCCCGGCCCCGTTCGGAATCGAAGACAATGGCGGTGCGGTCCGGGTCGGTCCAGGCGGTCCGCAACGCGTTACGGGCGTAATTGAGCGTGGCGCCCGGGAACCAGCTCACGTCCGGCATGGTGTCGCCGGCCAGCACCGACGCCGGGTCGTGGTCCCATTCGCCGAGGACCTCGAAGTAGTCCCAGATCGCCACCCAGAACTCGGCGGGGTGCGTCACCGACCACTGCCACAGCGGCTCGTAGCGGTCGAACCGCGGTCCGCGGCCGTCCGCCAGCCAGTTCATGAAACGGGTGATCCGGGCGTCCCGCACGGTTTTGTCGTCTGGTTCCCAGAGCACCGCGCCGTAGCCACGGCTGGTCAGGTCACTGTCGCTTGCGTCCATGCTCTCAGCATCGTGCCATCCCGGCACGCCTGGCAACGCCCCTCCAGCCCTGTTGTGGTACCAATCAGGATATATCGGTTATTTCGCGGACTTGGCCCGGCACCGTCAAGATCGTTCGTCAGTTTTGGTCGTCGTAGCAGCTAAAACTGACGAAGGATCGCCGGTCAGGAGGGTGATGAGCACGACGAGGCCGAGGGTATCGGTGAGGTCGGGCAGCACCGCGTCGGCGCCCGCCTCCCGCAGTTCGGCGGCGCTGGCCCGGCCGCTGGCCACCGCGAGCGACCTGGCGCCGCCGATCTTGGCCGCATCCACGTCACGGGGCGAGTCGGCCACGTACACCGTGGCCTGCTCATCGAAGGTCACGCCATATTTGTCCGCCGCCCGCTGGCGCGCGACCCGCAGCAGCGTGCCCTTGGGATAGGCCTCGGAGCCATAGCCGCCGATGTCGAAATCCACGAAACGATCGAGGTCAAAGGCGCGCAGCTTGAGCATCGCGCCCGGCTTGCTGCTGCCGGTCAGCACGGTCTGCACCACGCCGTCGAGCGCGGCCACCGCGGCCAGCGCCGCGGACGCGCCGGGCAGCAGCTGCCCCTGGCTGACCAGATCCTCGCGCCGGGCGGTCAGCGAGGCGGCGAGTGCGGCGCTGAACGGCTCGAGCAGGCTCTCCGCGGTACCGCTGGCGCTCACGTCGGCGCCGTTCAGCGCGAGCGCGTCAAAGAAGATCTCCGACTCCGACCGGCCCGCCATCTGCGGCAACTTGATGAGCGGCCGGCCGGTTATCGCCGGGAACGCCTCGGCGTAGGCCGCCCGGGTCACCCGTACGACATCGATCAGGGTCAGGTCGATGTTCCACAGAACCAGGCGGTGAATGGCGTCCTCCGCTGCGATGGGGTCGGCTCAGGGGTTCGTCATACAGGCTAGTGCAGCCTGGTGCGGGCTGGCGGCGCCGGTTGGCCGGGGCCGGTTGATGGGGCCGGTTGATGGGGCCGGGCTCAGTCCTGCGGGCTGATCCACAGCGACACATGGTCCGGTTCCAGTGTCTGCTGGACGATACCGGCCAGGTCAGCTTGGACCGACTCGAGGTCGACGGCGTCTTTCAGCCGGGCCGCGAAGACGGTCACGGTCTGGTCGGCGTCATACCTGGCCCGGTTGAACCGCCGGTCCACCGCCCGCTGCACCCGCCGGCGCAACGGGTTGAACACTGCCGCCGCGACCAGCGTCGACGCGGCCACCGCCACCGGCGAGTCCACCGACAGCACGCGGGTGGCCAGCAAGACCAGGCCCGCGTACAGGCCGACCAGCAGACCGGTCACCAGCGCGTACGCCAGCGTCCGGGAGATGATCCGGTCGATNNGGTCGATGTCATAGAGCCGGTACTTCAAGATGGCCACCCCGATGCTGACCGGAAGGGCGGCGACGCCGATCAGCAGCACATTGCTGACCAGGCGCGCGACCGGGGTGGTACTGCCCGCGGGCAGGAGACTCAGGACGAGGCAGATCCCGGCGACGATGGCCCCGCTGGCCAGCCATTTCAGCTGCTGACGGCGTTCACCGGAGGAGCGGCGCCAGGTCAGAACCTGGCGGGCCACGGCGCAGACCAGGGCCGGAACGCCAGCGATCCCGAACAGGATCTGTGCCGCCGCGAACCATCCGGTCGGGTGGTCGATGGCGGCGAGCCCGTCGAAGCCGTCGAGCCGGACCCGGTGCCCGATGACCGCGCCCAGCGTGGCCGTGACGAGTGCGGTCATGAACAGGACCACCACGACGCTGTAGGCCCACGCGGCCCGGCGCCAGGGTCCTGGCGGCGGCCAGCCGTCCGGGAAAAGCAAGAGGATCAGCAGGAGCGCACCCAGGGCGGGACCCCACAACTCGTACAGCACCAGCGAGACCAGTCCCAGCGGCAGGTGGTGACCCAGGCGGTAGACCGCGGCCGCGTAGAAGCCGCTGTCGTTGCTGAGCAGAAAGCAGATCGCCACGGTGAGCAGCAGCCAGCCGAGGGGATTACCCGGACGGCGCAGGGCGACGAGGAACCCCACGACGGCGAAGGGCAGCACGAGCAGCGCCTGACCACCGTTGGTGTCCGGGTTCTGCCGGGCCAGGATCGCCAGCGGCACCAGGGCCGCGGCCAGCACGAGCACCGCGATGCCGAGGACCGTCGCGATGACCGGCGGCGCCAGGCGAAGGCGGCGACCGGTGTCTTGTGCGGTCACGGGGACCCGTTCGGCCGCTGGCGGCGCCTGTCGCATGGGATCGACGTTAAACCCGTACCGTTCCGTGAACGTTACGGGCCTTTCCGGAAAGCGGCGGCCACCTCCGGGGGCTCGGTCGCCCGCCAGTCCGTTTCCTTGTCGGTGTTGAACCACAGCACGGCGTCCAGGCGCGGGAAGGCCTGGGCCGAGGCGAGCATGCCCCGGACCCAGGCGGGCTTGTCGCCGCCGTGGGGCGTGCATCCGGTCTCGCAGAGCCAGATGGGCTGCGGGCCTAGCCGGGCCAGGCGCTGGTAAGGGACGCGCATCAGGTCGCGGAACGACGTCCACTGGGACCACGGCCGCGTCGTGCCCCAGTTATAGGCACTGCATCCGAGCACGTCCACCTGGTCCGGGCCCGGGTAGTAATCCTCCATGCGGTTCCCGGCCGGCACGTCGGCGCCGTTCGGGGACCAGATCCACCGCACGTTCAGAGCGGCTTGCTCGGTGAACAGGGAGCGGATGCGCCGCCAGGCCGCCAGGTAATCCGCCGGGCGGCGCTGGCCGTCCGGGCTGCCCCACGGATACCAGCGGCCGTTCATCTCGTGCATCGGCCGCAGGTAAATCAGCCGGCCGGCGTCCCTGACCGCCCGCGCCCACTCGCGGATGTACGGGTCGTGCCTGCCCGCCGCGATGGCCGCCGGAGCGTACTCCGGCTGGACGGCACCGCCTCCTGGCCGCCACGGTTCCCAGGTGATCACGACATCGCGGTCGTCAAGTCCGTCCAGGTGCTCCGGGCGGAACCGGCCCGGGCCCGCGGGAGTATCCCAGGACCGGAACCACATCACCGGGTCGATGCGGCGGCCGAGGATCTTCTCCGCCCGCAGGACCGGCGCTATGCCGTCCTGCGGTGCGGGCGGGAAGAAGCCACCGAGCCTCATCGAAGGTGCCTTCCTGACGGCGGCCAGAGCGGCCAGGGCCATCCGGCCTGCCCCAACTTAGAAGTGCAGTTTAGAGCTGCAGCTTAGAAGGGCGGCTCGTCGGAGTAGCCGCCTGGGCTGTCGGCCGCCCACGGGTCGGACTCACCGGCGCCAGAGCCGCCGGAGTGGCCCGGGCCGCCAGACGGCCTGCCGCCGCCGGAGCCGCCGGGTCCTCCGGGTCCGCCGGGTCCGCCGGAAGGACGCTGGCCGCCGCCATTGCCGGCCCCGGAGCGGGCGATCTTGTTCACCTTGGCCGACGCGTTGCGCAGCGAAGGACCGACATCATCGACCTCCACCTCATACACAGTGCGCTTCTCGCCTTCCTTGGTCTCATACGACCGCTGCTTGAGCCGGCCGGAGACGATGACGCGCATCCCGCGGGTCAGGCTCTCCGCGACGTTCTCCGCCGCCTGCCGCCACACNNGGCTGTCGCCGTCCTTCCACTCGTTCGTGGTCTTGTCCAGGTACCGCGGGGTGGACGCGATCCGGAACTTCGCGACGGGCTGCCCGGCCGGGGTGAACCTCAGCTCGGGGTCGTCGACGAGGTTCCCCGCGATCGTCATCTGGGTGTCGCCTGCTGCCATCGGATTTTCCTTACGTGAGTTTTCTTCCTCCCGACATCATGCAGACGGCCAGTGACATTTCCGGGGAGAGCCGCTTGACCTGCGTCTTTGCGTCGGAACGAGTGACGGGTTGTGATCTGGGCGGCGAGCCAGTCCTGGCGCTGGTCGTCCGAGCATGAACTCCAGGATGTCGGCGAGCTCATGGGTGCTCGCGAGGCCGGTGAACGCGAAGGCCGGGCTCGAAGGCGACAGACCACCACCGGAACGTGCCATACGGGTTCGTGCCGACGGCCCGTTAGGGTCCGGATTCAGGATCCAGGACCTTGAGCACATCCCCGCATACCCACCGATGGCGCACGCCGGGCCCCGTTCCGACCTCCCGCACGATGCCCTCCGCCCCAAGTTTGCGCAGGAGGTTGGAAGCGCCGGGCTGGCTTACATTGAGGCTGTCCATCACGTGCCGGACGGTAAGAATTGGGTTAGCAAACAGCAGGTCAACGACCAGATGTCCCCGACCTCCGCCTCGAAGCCGCGACCGGTAGTCCTCGCGCAGGTCAGACAGCTGCTCGGCTCGCTCAACCGCGTCATTGGCCTGAACGGCGACACCGTCTAGGAAGAACTGGAGCCACTCAGTAATCTCACCGCGCTCTCGAACGTACTGCAGCCGGTCGTAGTAGTCGCTCTTGCGCTGATCAAAGTAGCTGGAGAGGTACAGCAGCGGTGCCGGCAGCCTGCCGCGGTCTGAGAGATAGAGCACGATGAAGAGGCGGCCCAGGCGTCCGTTGCCGTCGAGGAACGGATGAATGGTCTCGAACTGGTAGTGCAGTAGTGCACACCTCACAAGCAGCGGTAGGCGTGGCGCCGCATCGTGCAGGTACTTCTCCCAGTCATCGAGCGCCTGCCACATCTCGTGGACGGGGGGTGGGACGAAGGTCGCCGTCTCAGGGCGATTGTCGGGTGAATTGATCCAGTTCTGGCTCGTCCGGAATTCACCTGGGGTCTTGTCCTGGCCTCTGACATCGGTGAGAAGGATCTTGTGCATCTCCTTGATCAACCGAAGTGATATCGGGAACCCGTCGTCCTTCAGCCGACGCACGCCGTGTTGGAGGGCGGCTACGTAGTTACGGACTTCTCGTATGTCATCTCGTTTGGTCCCGCCTGTCACGGCGGCGTCGAAGACCTCCGTGACCGAAGCCTGCGTACCTTCGATCCGCGAGCTCGAGACCGCTTCACGGGTGACGTACGCGTCGACCAGCAAGTGAGGATTGGGCAGGAGGCGCCCTGATCCGGCTAGCCGACCGAGCGCGGCATCTGCTTCGGACAGCAGCATCACTGTGTCCGCGGAGAGCGTGAGCTCTCGCGGCACGCGTTGCGGGATGAAGGCGGCAAAGGATCCCGGGGGGTCCGTCCGGATGGCATGGCCCCACTCGGGAGATACAAACTTAGTTGCATCCATGGCACCAACCTATAACTAAAATCGAGAAAAGTTATAGGCAGTCACCTCGAATGAAAGTTAAGTTGCAGGCTCGCCCGGCCTACCGTCTGACCAGGCGGTTCTGCAGGACCACGGCTAGCCTGAATTCCCCTTTTAGCCCATGTAGGGGTAGCGGTAATCAGTCGGGGGCACGAAGAGTTCCTTGATCGCGCGGGTGGACACCCACCTGGTCAGGTTGAAGATCGAGCCCGCCTTGTCGTCGGTGCCGCTCGCCCGCGCACCGCCGAACGGCTGCTGGCCGACGACCGCGCCGGTGGGCTTGTCGTTGATGTAGAAGTTGCCGGCCGAGTACCTGAGCAGGTCGGTGGCCTGGGCGATGGCCTGGCGGTCGGTGGCCATGATGGCCCCCGTCAGCGCGTACGGCGTGGCGTCGGCGGCCTGGGCGAGCACCTGCGCGTAGGTCTCATCCGGGTAGACGTGCACGGAGAGGATCGGCCCGAAGTACTCGGTGGTGAAGATTTCGTCGGCCGGATCCTCGCCCTGGAGCACGGTTGGCCGGACGAAGAACCCGTCGCTGTCGTCGGCCGTGCCGCCGGCCACGATGCTGATGGAGGCGGTGTTCCTGGCCCGCTCCAGCGCGGCGGCGTGCTTGGCGAACGCCCGGGCGTCGATGACGGCGCCCATGAACAGCGACAGGTCCGAGGTCACGTCGCCCACCGTCAGCGACTCGACCTGCGCGATGAAGTCATCACGGGTCCGGCGCCAGATCGACTCCGGGACATAGGCGCGGGAGGCGGCGGAGCACTTCTGCCCCTGGTACTCGAACGCGCCGCGGATCAGCGTGGGGACCAGGCTGGCCTGGTCAGCTGACGGGTGCACGATCACGAAGTCCTTGCCGCCCGTCTCGCCCACCAGCCGGGGATAGTTGCGGTACCTGGCGATGGCTTCCCCCACCGTCCGCCACAGGTGCTGGAACGTCGCCGTCGAGCCGGTGAAGTGAATGCCCGCGAGATCAGGGTGGGTCAGCGCGACCTGGGAGACGGCCTGCCCGTCCCCGGTCACCAGGTTGATCACGCCAGGCGGCAGCCCAGCCGCCTCGAGCAGTCGCATGAGGTAGTGCGCGGAAAGCTGCTGGGTCGGTGACGGCTTCCACACCACGACGTTGCCGAGCAGTGCCGGGGTGGTGGGCAAGTTGCCTGCGATCGAGGTGAAGTTGAACGGCGTGATGGCCAGCACGAAGCCCTCGAGCGGGCGGTACTCCATCCGGTTCCAGGCGCCGGCCGCGGACTCCGGCTGCTCGCTGAGCAGCCGCCGGGCGAAGTGCACGTTGTACCGCCAGAAGTCGATCAGCTCACAGGCCGCGTCGATCTCCGCCTGGAACGGGGACTTGGACTGGCCGAGCATGGTGGCGGCGTTCAGGGTGGCGCGCCATGGTCCGGCCAGGAGCTCCGCCGCCTTGAGGAAGATCGCGGCCCGGTCGTCGAAGCTGAGCGCACGCCAGCCGGGCGCCGCCTGCTTGGCCGCGTAGATCGCGGCGGCCACGTCCACGTTCGTCGCGTTGCCCAGCTGGCCGAGCACGTGAGCCTTATTGTGCGGCTGCACCACGTCGATCAGGGCGCCGCGGGCCATCTGCTGGGTGCCCGCGATGGTCATGGTGAGCTCGGCTCGCTGGCCGGTGAGTTCCTTGATCTTGCTTTCCAGCACGGCTCGCTCGTGGCTGCCCGGCTGGTACTGCCTGACCGGCTCGTTCGCAGGCACGGGAGTCCTGGAGACGGCGTCCATCACGATCGCTCCTGGCGTTCGTCGGGTGTGATGCGGATACCTTTATCGTCGCACGACCCCGCCGGGCGGGTCATTCCGCCAGGTAGGCCAGTTCCTGGCTGGCGTACCAGCCGAGCTCGTGGCCCTCGGCCCCGTCCACGGCGAACCTGGCGTCGTCGTCACCGGCGTCGGCGGCCGGAAGCGCCTCGACCGCGGCGCTGACATCGGCGGCCGCCTCGGGGTCATCCACGTGCGCCGCCACCAGCCGGGCCAGCGGGACCGGCGCGCCGATCAGGACCCGGGCAGGCTCACCGTCGCGGGTATCCCACCGGACCTGGTCCGCGTCCAGCTCGGTCGCCAGCACGACCCGGCGGGATGGCGCGGCCGGATCGGCCGCGAGCAGCCGCAACGAGGCACGGGCCGCCTCGGTCAGGGCGGCGTAGTCAAGCTCCTCCTCATCGCCGCTCGCATACGCCTCGCGCAGCGAGGGCGTGACCGCGAACCCGGGCAGCGGGCCCGGGCCGACCTGGCCGGCCTGCAAGGCCCCGGCCAGAGCGGGCAGCGTCGACGGCAAGAACACGCGCATAGTGCCCCAGAGTCTGCCACAGTCACGCCGATCCAGCCGTCAACTGAGCGAGTCGTGGCCGGCCTCACGGCTCGCCGCCAGCGTCAGCACCACCGTCGCGATCGCCTCGTCCAGCGGCACGTGTTCCCAGAGCCGGATCACGGTCCAGCCGGCCAGGATCAGCGCCGCGTCGTTCACCCGGTCCCGCTCGACGTTCTTGACCAGCTTCGGGCTCCAGTACCACTCGTTCGTCTTCGGCTTGGACCCGTGCTCCGGGCAGGCGTGCCAGAAACAGCCGTCCACGAAGACCGCCACCTTGCGCGCGGTGAACACGATATCCGGCCGGACGCGCCTGCCGCTGTCCAGGTCGAGCCGGTAATCCTTGCGGTACCGGTAGCCAAGGTGGTGCAGGGCGTGCCGCAGCGCCAGCTCGGGTTTGGTGTCCGTCCGCCGGTTGGCCCGCATGTTCGCCGACCGGCCTTCGCTGGACGGATGCGGATAATCCGCCACGGGCCAAGGCTAGTCCGGTCCCGGCGGTTACCGCATCGAGTTGCGCGGGCTGCTCCAGCTGAGCGGCACGCCGAGAAGATCTTGCAGCGCCGCGGCGGTCGCCTCGGCGTCGGTGTGCAGCACCCCGGTCATGCCGCACGCCGCGGCCGCGTCGATGTTCGCCTCGACGTCGTCGACGAAGACGCATTCCCGTGGTTCCAGGCCCAGCGCCTGCGCCGCGTACAGGAAGATCCTTTCCTCCGGCTTGCGCATGCCGACCTCAGCGGAGATGATCACCGCGTCGAACAGGGCCGGGAAGTCCGTGCGCGGGTACTCCTCGGCACCCCAGGAGTTGGACAGCAGCGCGGTGCTGAAGCCGGCTCCGCGCAGCGCGCGGATCGTGTCGTACATGGCGGGCACCGGCCCGCCCGCCGCGAACATCCGCCGCAGCAGGCCCTCGGCCGCCACCGCCTCCCCGTCGGTGTGGAGGAGCTCGGCGGCCAGCATCCGCTCGAATTCCGCGCCGGTACACTCGCCGCGCTCCAGGGCGTGGATCGGGTTGCGGGTGCCGTCCTGCCGGTACGCCTCGTAGACCCAGGTCCGCATGACGGACCGGTAGCTGGTCCAGTCGATGCTTTCGGCCTGGATCCAGGCCTGCACGGTGGTCAGGATCGGGGGGGTCAGCACGCCGCCCCAATCCCAGATAACACCCCGGAATTCCGTCCCGTTGATCACGATAACGATCTTAAGCGCTTATTCACCGGCCGGGGAAACAGCGCTAGTCCGGCAGGTGAAGGCTGGATGACCAGGCCGGATACGAGCAGGGCCGCCGAAATGTCACTGGCTTGCGGTACAACAAAGTCCAGCAGGAGCCTGGTGCGAATACGGCCGCCAAGGGCGTTCGCGGTCACTTTGCATTCTCGGATCCGGGAGCCAGGAACATGCCCTCAACGACCTTGCCGCCCGACCTGCTGCCCGCATCCGAACCGCTCGCCGCACCTGAACCACTCGCCGCACCGGCGTCGGCCGCCTTGGCTGAACTGCCGGAACTGCGGCTTATCGCCGTTCCCGACGCAGCGCCGCCCTACGACTGCGAAACGCACGGCGCGGCCTGCCCAGGGCGGCGGGACGGGTCCGGGATAGACACCCGCGGGACCGGCCGGCCTGCGGCGGCCCCAGCCTCGGCACCAGTCGATGGCTCGGCTCCGCCGACAAGCACAGCTCCGCTGAGTAGGTCAACTGCAGGCGCTCGCTCAGCTTCACCCCCTGACCCGACCCTGCGTGCAGGCTCGTCGGCGGCCGACGTGACCGCCGCGTGGCCGGGACACTTCGCCCACGTGGTGGTGGAGATCCTCGCCGGGGCGCGCTCGACACGACAGATCATCCCCTGCACCACCGATCGCGTGCGGGCGCAAATCGGTCACCTCGTGCCGCTGCTGGCCTCGGACCAGCGGCCCAGGATTCAGCGGATCGTCGCATCGCGTCCCGCGGCCCAGGTCGTGGAGATGACCGTCGTCGTCAGCTTCGGGCCGCGATCACGCGCCCTGGCCATACGCTGCGAGCACATTCCGGCGCGCCCGGCCGCACCAGGCTTGCCATCCCGCCCGGCCAGATGGCTCTGCACCGAGCTGGTTGCGGTCTAGCAGCTTTGCGTCACGCCCCTCGCTTGCCCCTTCCTTGGCGGAACGCCCTCGTGAACCTCACCCGCCTCCTCGGTAACGTTTCGCGTAACCGAAGGCGGAAGTTTGCTTACGGGTGGCGGCCGGTGGCGGGCTGGATGTTCTGGTTGATGTGGAAGATGTTGTCCGGGTCGTACCGGTCCTTGACCTGGGCGAGGCGGGCGTAGTTCCCGCGGTAGGAGGCTTGGACCCGGTCCTGGCCTTCGTCCATCAAGAAGTTGACATAGGCGCCGCCCGCCGAGGTCGGGTGCAGGTCCTGCCAGTAGTCCCGGGCCCACTGCGAGATCAGGCCGGCGTTGGCGGGGTCGGGGTCGACGCCGACGATGACGCCGGCCCAGCCGCCGTCCCGGTAAGCGAAAGCGGTCGCATCGGCGGGCACCCTGCTCGCGGCACCGTCGATCGGGTACAGGTGCATGGTGGAATGACCCGTGGGCAGCTGTTCACCGAACTTGAGGTGCACCTCGATGGCGGCGTCGGAGATCTCGTTGAAGAAGTCCGCCCGCCAGTACCATTGCAGCCCGGCCGGGTACAGCGCGTCGAACGCGCTCTGCAGCACGCTGAACGGCATCGGCTGCAGGCCCGCCAGCAGCGGCGAGCCGAACGTCCGGACCGGGTCCAGCACCTCGTCGGCCCGGTCGTGCGGCCCGGTGTAGCACCACACGATGCCGCACGCCTTGCGGCCCCACAGCGCCTCAGGGAACGGCGGCGCGGGCGGAATGGTGAGCAGCCCGATCCAGCCGCTCAGCTCCTCCGGCAGCGACGGCAGCAGCTCCCGGTACCAGCGCATCACCTCGCCGGCATCAGCGAGGTCATACAGCACCGGGCCGCCGATGATCGTGCCGTGATCGCCGATGTCGTGGCAGCGGAACGTGAACGAGGTGACGATGCCGAAGTTCCCGCCGCCGCCGCGCAGCGCCCAGAACAGGTCACTATGGGAGTTCTCGCTGGCGGTCACGAACGTGCCGTCGGCCAGGACGACGTCGGCGGACAGGAGGTTGTCGATGGTCAGGCCGAAACGGCGGGTCAGGTAGCCGATGCCGCCGCCGAGGGTCAGGCCGGCCACGCCGGTGGAGGCGATGAAGCCCGACGGGGTGGCCATGCCGAACGCGACGGTGGCGTGGTCGACGTCTGCCCAGGTGCAGCCGGCGTCGACGCGGACGGTGTGATGCTCCGGGTTGACCGTGGTGCTGCGCAGCAGCGACAGGTCGACGACCAGGGCATCCTCCCAGACCCCCAGCCCGGCCGCGTTGTGGCCGCCGCCCCGGACCGCGATCTCGACGCCATGCTCGCGGCCGAAACCTACGCAGGCAATGACGTCCGCGACGTCCCGGCAGCGCGCCACCGCAGCCGGGTGCTTGTCGATCATGGCGTTGTAGACCGCCCGCGATTCGTCGTACCCGGGATCGCCAGGCCTGATCAGGTCACCGCGCAGGGCGGTGGCGAGTTCTTCGTACGGCGCGGTGGCGGTTTTCGCTGATGTTGTGGTCATGTCGATTCCCCTTCGGTGCGTGCCCCGATGATCGGGGCATACCGACGTTAGGACCCGCGGCGTTCGCGCAGCGTTCGCCGGACGCACGTTGTATCAGGCCGTCGGGAGAACGCCAGGCGCCGAGGGGCGAACGCCGCGCTCGGCGAGGTCACGCTCGCACCGCCGGAGCAGCGCGACGCTGCCGTGGGCGGCCGCCAGCTGCGCGGCGGAGCGCAGCCGCGAGCCCGCGGCCTCCCCGTCGTCGTGGGTCGCCCGCATCCGCATCACCTCGGGCAGCCACCACAGGTCGTCACGGGCCTGTCCGGCGGCCAGCGCCGCGTCGAGGGTCGCTCGCGCGGCCGCAGGCCGGTTGTTCCGTGTCAGCATGTCGGCGAGCAGCGACAGCCAGTACGGCATCCGGGCGAACGAGCCGGCCGACCTCAGGTTGCTGATGCCTTGTCTGGCCAGGCCGATGCCCGGCTCATCCATGCGGGACCAGCCGTCAAGGACCAGGGCCCAATCGCAGTAGTAGGCGAAGCCGTACCGTTCGCACAGCTCGCGCAGCTCGCTGACGGTGTCCTTCAGCTCGGAGATGTCCTGGCGCACCTGGTGGGTGATGGAGCCGTAGGCCAGGGCCACGGCCAGGCTGTACGGGTGGTCGATCCGGCGGGCCAGCGTGATGGCGTCGTTGCAGCTGGACAGGGCGTCAGCGTCGTGGCCCAGGAGCCAGTGGGCGTGAGCTGCCCAGGCCATGCCGTGTATGTCGGGCCGGGTGCCGATGCTCAGCAAGAGCGCACCGCTCGCCAGGTGGGTGGCGAGCTCGAGATGGCGCAGTCCCTCCGCGGGCCTGCCCCGGCTGATGGTCGGGCCGCCGGCCATGAAATGAGCCGGGCCGCTCGGCTCAGATTCCGGGCCGACTAGCGTCAGTGCGCGGCTGGCCAGCTGGTACGCGTCGGCCGTGCCTCCCTGGACGAACCGCGACGCCGACAGCGCGACCAGGCTGTTGAGCTTCGAGCCCAGGTGCCCAAGTGATTCCGCCAGGTCGATCGAGCGTTCGAGCGTCTGCTGGAGCTCCGGGGACGAGTAGCCGAATCTGGCGGTGAGCGGCGCCGCCATGGCTTCGAGGACCGCGAGCTCTTGGCTGTCCCTGTCTTTCCCCTCGGGCAGGCCGCGGACGATCGACAGCGCCTCCTTGTGCAGCCGGATCGCCTCAGCATGGGCAAACCTGCTGGCGGCGACATCGGCGGCGCGCCGGTAATAGGCGACCGCTCGCCCAGGCCGTCCGCCGCGGGCATACTGCTCGGCGAGCTGAGCCGAGACCATGTCCATGGTGTCGGCGTACAGCAGCTCGAGGGCTTGGGCGATGCGCCGGTGCAGCAGCCAGCGNNTCGTGCATGATCCTGCGCTGCCACAGCTCGTCGACTGCCCCTACCACGGTGTCGGCGTCGAGGTCGCTCGCCTCCGTGAGCAGATCGAGGGTGAAGTTCGTCCCCACCGCCGCCGCGAGGCCGGCCACCTCCCGGGCCGCCGCGGTCGCCTGCTCCAGACGGTCGCGCAGCACCCCAGTGAGATCACTGACCGGCAGGGCGCGGCTGCCGAGATCGACGCTGCTGCGGACGGCCTCGATGACGTACAAGGGAAAGCCCCCCGTCGTGGCCTGGAGCAGGCTCGTGTCGGCCTCCTGGAGCGGCCGCCCGCAGATCACCGCAGCCAGACGGGCTGTATCGGCAACCTCGAGCGGGCTGAGGAAAAGCTCCGTGAGCAGTCCGGTGGCCCGCATCCTGACGGTCCAGCCGGCGAGTTCGGCGTCGTCAAGGTTGTCGTCGCGCAGTGTCCCGGCCACGAGAATCTGAGCGCTGGCCGACAGTCCCAGGCAGAACGTGAGGAACGCCAGGGTCTCCTGGTCGCACCATTGCATATTGTCCAGCACCAGCAGCATCGGACGGCCGACGGCCAGCAGCGCCCGCGCGAGGCCCTCGAAGAAGCGATGGCGCTGCCATGCGTCGGCCATGGCCCTGGATCCCGCCCCGCGCTGTCCGCGGCCGCCGGACGGCACCAGTCTGTCGACCTCGGCGCGCCAGGCCGGGTCCAGCGTCGCCGTCGCTGACTGGACGGCCGGGTTCCGCACCCAGTCAGCCACCGGTGCCAGCGCCAGTCGGCCCGATGTTCCGAAGCACTGGGCACTGGCCACCACTGCGCCCTGCAGCTGCGCCAGGGCGGCTATCTCGGTTACCAGCCGGGTCTTGCCGACGCCAGCGCTGCCGCAGACCAGCGCGAGACCGGGGCGACC
This sequence comes from Actinomycetota bacterium, assembly GCA_003161205.1. Next base: position 16,483 of record PMOU01000324.1, read on the forward strand.
TGCTGCGGCCGCGCGCCACAGCTCCTGGAGCAGGCCGAGCTCGGCCGACCGGCCGACGAGCTGGGCCGCGGCGAACCCGGAACGGCCCACCGCGGGCCCAGTCGCCGGAGGCCGCGTTCCGGCTGGATCCACGTGGGCCATCAGGCGCTGGAGCGCCTGCCGGGTCGCCGGATCGGGGACGACGCCGAGTTCACGCTCCAGGACCGAAGCGCAGTGGTGGTAGGTGCTGACCGCGCCGGCCCGGTCGCCCAGGTCGGCCTGCAGCTGCATCAG
>PMOU01000352.1 GCA_003161205.1 Actinomycetota bacterium
TCCCGGCGGAAATGCTGGCCCTCCAGCAGGAAGTCCGTGGTCGCGACCACCCGGCCGTCCGGTGTCGCGAGCACGGCCGCGTCATCGCCGATCCCGACCAGCGTCGCCGCGTTCGGCGGCAGCCAGGCGGTCAGCTCCGCGATCAGGCCGAACTCCCCCGTCTCAGCCAGCGTCGGCCGCTCCTGCCCTGCGATGGTGTCTCCGAACTGCCCGGCCCGCCGTGACTCCGACCAGCAGCGACAACGGACAAATGTGTTACAGGTCTGGACCTCTACGGTAGCGTGATCTCTACGGGGGCGTCTGTCCCTTGATGCCCGGGAGGAGACCTCATGGTGGAGGCTTACATCCTCGTCCAGACCGAAGTCGGCAAGGCCGCCGACGTCGCCTCGCATATCGGCAAAATCAGCGGGGTTACGCAGGCAGAAGACGTCACGGGTCCCTATGACGTCATCGTGCGCGCCCAGGCGGACAACGTCGACGAGCTTGGACGCCTGGTGGCCGCGCACATCCAGTCCGTGCCCGGGATCACCAGGACGCTTACCTGCCCCGTGGTGCACATCTGAGCAGTTCGGCCGCGAGCGGGGCGCTGCGGGAGCCCAGCCCGAGCGCGACCGCGCCGCGCAGGTCATCGGGCGTGTCCACGTCCCGGCGCAGTCCCGGTATGCCGTCGAGGTCAAGCTCGGCGGCACCGCCGGCCGCGTGCCGGGACCGGGACGCGAGGCCGAACGCGGGCCGGAACGGCACCCCCGGCGCCGCGGCGTACAGCGTCGTGCCGTCGCCGGCCACGTCGGCCACGAAGGCCGACGGCCACGCCGTGGCCGCTCCCAGGGCACGGTTGAGTTCGGCCGGCCGCAGGGCGGGCAGGTCGGCGGACAGCGCGGCGGTGCCGTCGCCCGGCCAGNNCGCAGCGCCGCGTTGAGGCCGTCGCGCGGTTCGTCGGGCAGTATCAGGGCGCCGAGTTCGGCCAGGGCCGGGCCTGCGACCTGGTCATCTGTGATGACAATCACACGAGCGACGGCTCCCGACCCGAGCGCCGCCGTCACCGTGTCACAGGCCAGAGCCAGCGCGAACTCGCCCCGGCGCGGCCCGGCCAGCGTGGACAGCCGGGACTTGGCCTGGGCGAGTACCTTGACGGGCATCAGCACTGACCAGGGAAAGCGGGCATTATCGGTCATGTAGTTGATCCTGCCTCGACAGCGGAGCACCAGAACCAGGAGACTGACTCCATGAGCACGCGGAAGGGCGCTGACCAGCCTACGTCGGCTGGTGGCTACAGCTACTCACGAGGCTGGCGGCAGTTCTCGCGGCTCGTCCTGCACCCCGGGGTGCGGATGCTGATCAAGTGCCGGTGGCAGGGCCAGGAGAACATCCCGAAGACCGGCGGCATCATCCTGGCCCCGAACCACATGTCCTACGTCGACTGGGCCACGATCGCCCTGTTCAGNNGAGGTCAAGGTGATCGGCCCGCTCATGTACAAGTTCGGGCAGCTGCCCGTGTACCGGGGCCGCGGCGACGCCGGGCTGGTGCTGAAGCAGGCCGAGCAGGCGCTGCAGGCCGGCGCGGCGGTGATCGTCTACCCGGAGGGGACCGCGACCCGCGACCCGGGCCTGTGGCCGATGGTGGGCCGGACGGGCGCCGCGCGGCTGGCGCTGACCACCGGCGCGCCGGTGATCCCGATCGCGCAGTGGGGCGCCCAGCACATCCTCCCCTACGGGTCGAAGAAACCTGACCTGTTCCCGCGCAAGACGGTGCGGATGGTCGCCGGGCCGCCGGTGGACCTGTCCGCCTACGCCGGCCAGCGGCTGGGTGCGAGCACGCTGCGCGCGGCGACGGCCGACATCATGGCCGACATNNCCCCCCGCCGTCCCCTACGACCCCGCCGCCGCGGAACAGCTTTCCTCAGGCCGAACGGACAGTGGTTCTCCCCCGTCCGCCGAGTCCGGTTCGCCCACCGGGGATGCCGCCCCGCCGCCCGTCCCGCCGACCGCTGGGCAGGCATGAAGGCAGCGGTGATGGGGGCCGGGTCCTGGGGCACCACGTTCGCCCAGGTGCTCTGCGACGCCGGGACCCGCACCACGCTCTGCAGCCGCAAGCCGCAGCTGGCCGCCGCGCTCACCGAACGGCACGAGAACCCGGAGTACCTGCCCGGGGTCGCGCTGACGCCGATGATCGAGGCGACGGCGGACCCCACGGAAGCACTGGCCAACGCCGACCTCGTCGCGTTCGCCGTGCCCGCGCAGTCGCTGCGGACCAACCTGATCGCCTGGGCGCCGCTGATCCCGGACGGCGCGCTGCTGGTCAGCCTGCTCAAGGGGATCGAGCTCGGCACGTGTGCGCGGATGAGCGAGGTCATCACCGAGGTGCTCGGCGCGGACCCCGGCCGGGTCGCCGTGGTCGGCGGGCCGAACCTGGCGGGTGAGATCATCAGGCGCCAGTTCACCGCGGCCGTGGTGGCGTGCGCCGCGCCGTCCGGCGCCCTGGCGCTGCAGGGCGCGTGTCACACCCCGTACTTCCGCCCCTACACCAACACCGACGTGACCGGCTGCGAGCTCGGCGGCACCGTGAAGAACATCATCGCGATCGCGGTCGGCATCGCGGTCGCGATGGGACTCGGGGACAACACCAAGGCCACGCTGATCACCCGCGGGCTGGCCGAGATCGCCCGGCTCGGCTCGGCGCTCGGCGCGCAGCCGCAGACGTTCGCGGGCCTGGCCGGGCTGGGCGACCTCGTGGCGACGTGCAGTTCGCCGCTGTCACGCAACCGGACGTTCGGTGAGAACCTGGGGCGCGGCATGCCGGTCGCGGCGGCCGCCGCGGCGATGAGCCAGACCGCGGAAGGCGTCGCCTCGTGCGGCCCGGTGCTGGCGCTGGCCCGGGCCCACGGCGTGGAGATGCCGATCACCGAGGTGGTCGAGGCGGTCATGCGGGACGGGCTGCCCGTCACGCAGGCCGCGTCAATGCTAGCGTCACGCTCAGCCAAACCCGAGTGGTACGGCCCGTGAGTGGCCCGGCCCTGATGCCCAGATCGCAGGGAATGACATCGTGGACATAGTGCGCAAGCAAACCGGCGAGAACACCCGCGCGGTGCATCTGCCGGCCCCGCCCACGCCTTCGCAAGAGCCGCTCGGCACGCCGGTGTACCGCACCGCGGCGTTCGCGTTCGGCTCGGCCGAGGAGTACCGGGCGGTGCTGAACGACGAGATGCCCGGCTACACCTACAGCCGGATCGACAACCCCACCGTCGACGCGTTCGCCCG
>PMOU01000592.1 GCA_003161205.1 Actinomycetota bacterium
CTATTGGGCAGGCTGCCGCATCCACACCCAACCGGATGCCCGTAATCCGCTAGCTCAGGGGTCCCTCAGGCACCGGGGGCCCCGCCTAGCCCAGAGCAAGACGGCGCAGGGCTAGCTCCGCGTACAAGGCGGTGCCGTCGGCCAGCGCCGCATCGTCGAAGGTCGCGACCGCGGAGTGGTTGGTCGGCGCGGTCTGCGGATCCCGGTCAGCCGGGCACGCCCCCAGGAAGACGAACGCCCCTGGTACCTCCTCCAGGACAAACGAGAAGTCCTCCGCCCCGGTGATCGGGAACTGGGCGGTCTCGCCCCGCTCCGGACCGAACACCGCCGCGATCGTCTCGCCCGCGAACGCCGCCTCGGCCGCGTCGTTGACCGTCACCGGGTATTCGTCGGCGTACTCGACGTCCACGCTCAGCCCGTGCGCGCTGGCGATATCCCTGATCAGCCGGGGTACCCGCTCGGCCAGCGCGCTGCGGGACCGGGCGCTGTAGGACCGTGCGGTGGCCAGGAACCTGGCCTCGTCGCCGATCACGTTGTCGATGGTGCCCGCGTGCAGGCTGCCCACGGTGATGACCACCGGGTCGAACACGTCGAAGGCCCTTGTCACCATGGTCTGCAGCGCCAGCACCATCTCGCAGGCGGCCGGGATCGGGTCCGCGGCCAGATGCGGCTGGGAGGCGTGGCCGCCGCGCCCGTGCACGGTGACGGTGATCTGGTCGGCCGCGGCCAGCATCGGGCCCGGCCGGGTGGAGAACACCCCGCAGGGCAGCCGGTTGGACGTCACGTGCAGGCCGTAGGCCGCGACCGGCCGCGGTCCGGCCGCCTCCAGCACGCCCTCGCCGATCATGTGCCGTGCCCCGGCGTAGCCTTCCTCGCCGGGCTGGAACATGAAGATGACCGAGCCGGGCAGTTCGGCCTGCCGGGTGCTCAGTACCCGGGCCGCGCCGGCCAGCATGGCGGTATGCAGGTCGTGCCCGCAGGCGTGCATCACGCCGGGAATCGCCGAGGCGTACGGCAGCTGAGTCTCCTCGGTGACCGGCAGCGCGTCCATGTCACCGCGCAGCAGCACGACCGGACCGGACCGGGAGCCGCGCAGCACCGCGGTCACCGAGGACAGCCCGCGGCCGGTGCTGATCTCCAGCGGCAGCCCGGACAGCGCGTCGAGCACTTTGGCCTGGGTCTTCGGCAGGTCCAGGCCGATCTCGGGCTCGCGGTGGATGGCGTGCCGTAGCTTCGCGATATCGCCCGCGATGGCCGCCGCCTCGTCACGTACCGGCACCGGTACCTCCCTCGGCTGTCTGCGTGATCCCGGCCCGACCCTATCGCGGCCGCCGCCGCACCCACCCACCCAACGCGACCATGATCAGCGGCCCGCTGCACCTCCCGGATAACGCCAGCCGCCGGGCCCGGTCCGAAGGAGTGGCGTCGAGGAACTCCGGGGCGGTCCAGCCGTGCCGGGCGTACGCCGCGCTGACCGCATCGCCGACCGCGCCGCGGGCCGCCTCCGGCGCCAGCGCGAGCACGCAGCCGCCGAACCCGCCGCCCATCATCCGCGCGCCCAGCGCGCCCGCCGCCAGCGCGGCCTCGACCGCTGCGTCCGCCTCCGGCCAGGAGATCTCGAAGTCGTCCCGCAGCGAGCAGTGCGCCTGGGTCAGCAGCCGCCCGATCCCGGCGTAGGTATCGTCGCGGCCGGGGGCGGCGCGCAGCAGGGCGACCACCTCGAGCACGCGCTGGTTGTCGGTGACGACGTGCCGGGCGCGCCGCCGCAGCACGGGGTCGGCGAGCCGGGCGGTGTCACCAGCGTCCGTTAGGTCCCGAAGAGTGGGGATACCGAGCTCGCGCGCGGCCTCCTCGCACTCGGCCCGCCGCCGGCCGTACCCGCCGTCGGTGAGCTCGTGCTTGGCCCGGGTGTTGATCAGCAGCAGCCGCGACCCGGCCGCGGCCGGGTCGAACGGCACCTGGGCATGCTCCAGCGAACGGCAGTCGAGCAGCAGCGCGTGCCCGGCCCGGCCCAGCAGCGACGCGGACTGGTCCATGATGCCGGACGGCACCCCGACGAAGTCGTTCTCGGCCCGCCGCGCGATCGCGGCCAGCTCGCCGCGGGGGATCCCGGTCCCCGCCAGTTCGGTCAGCGCCAGCGCGGTGGCGCACTCCAGCGCGGCCGAGGAGGACAGGCCCGCGCCCGCGGGCACGTCGGAGTCGATCGCGATGCAGGCGCCGGGCACCTCATAGCCGGCCTTGGCCAGCGCCCAGGCCACCCCGGCCGGGTAGGCGCCCCAGCCGCTCACCTGTCCGGGGGCCAGCCCGTCGAGCGGGATCTCCACCGGGTCGTGCTCCTGCCGGGAGCACAGCGTCAGCGCGCGGCCGGGCCGCACGGCGGCCGCGGCCACGGTGCCCTGGCTGAGCGCGAACGGCAGCACGAACCCGTCGTTGTAGTCGGTGTGCTCGCCCATCAGGTTGGCCCGCCCCGGCGCCACCCACACCCCGTCTGGCGCGCCCCCGAACCACTCCCCGAACAGCTCGGCGATCCCGGCCGGACTCGCCCCGCTCACGCCGTCCCGGCTCATTTCAAGCCGCGGGCCTGGGTGAACTGCCAGGCGTCGGCGGCCATCGCCCGCAGGTCCCGGCTCGCATGCCAGCCGAGCTCGCTCTGGATCTTCGCCGACGAGGCGACCAGGACGGCCGGGTCGCCCGCCCGTCGCGCGACCACGTCGGTCTCGATGCCGGCGCCGGTGACCTCCTGGCACACCTCGATCACCTCGCGGACCGAGAAGCCCGTNNACGTTGGGGATGAGGTGGGTCTCGGGGTTGTGCCGTTCACCGAGCCAGCTGCCGTCGGCGCCCCGCTGGGCGCCCGCCACGTTGAAGTAGCGGAGGCTGACCGGGCCGAACCCGTACAGCCGGGCGTATTCGGTGAGGGTGGTGTCGACGGCGAGCTTGGACGCCCCGTAGGGGTTGGTCGGCCGGGTGGGATCGGTTTCCTCGATAGGCGTGCGCTCAGGCTCGCCGTAGACCGCGGCGGTCGAGGAGAAGACGATCGTGCGGACGCCGATCTCACGCATCGCCTCGAGCAGGGTGATCGTCCCGCCCAGGTTGTTGGACCAGTATTTGGCCGGGTCCGCCATCGACTCGCCGACCAGCGACTTGGCCGCGAAATGCAGCACTGCCTCGGTGCCGTCGCTCAGTACCTCGGCCGCGCACTCGCGCAGCGAGCCCTTGACGAACGTGGCCCCGGACGGCACGGCGTCGGCGAACCCGGTGGACAGGTCGTCGAGCACGGTGACCTCGTGCCCGGCCGCGATCAGCTGGGCCGCGACGACGCTCCCGATATACCCGGCGCCGCCGGTGACGAGCACTCTCATCAGGCCTCCCTGAGCCGTTGCGCTGCCTCTTCGGGCACGATGTCGTTGATCCAGATGCCCATCCCCGACTCCGTGCCGGCCAGGTACTTCAGCTTGCCGGCCGCCCGCCGGATTGACAGTACCTGAAGGTGCGCGGCGAACTGCCGGCGTGTGGCCTCGTCCTTGACGGGCGACTGGTGCCAAGCGGCGATGTACGGGGCGGGCCGGTCGAAGAGCGCGTCGAACCGGCGCAGCACGTCCAGATACAGCGGCCCGAAGGCCTCGCGCGCCGCCTCGCTGACCGACGGCAGGTCGGGCACCCGGGCGGCCGGGAAGATCCGGACCTCGTACGGCCAGCGCGCCGCTTCCGGCACGAACGCGATCCAGTGCTCGTTGCGGGTCACGATCCGCACCCCGGCCCGGAGCTCCGCCGCGATCAGGTCGTCGAAGAGGTTGTCCCCGTTGTAGCCGCGGGCCTGCGCCACCATCCGCTCCGTGCGCGGGGTGACGAACGGGAAGGCGTAAACCTGCCCGTGCGGATGGTGCAGCGTGACGCCGATCTCCTCGCCCCGGTTCTCGAAGCAGTACACCTGCTCGGTCCCCGGCAGGGCGCTCAGCGCCTCGGTGCGATCCACCCAGGCCTCGAACACGGTGCGGACCCGCGCCGGAGTGAGCTGGGCGAAGGAGGAGTCGTGATCGGAGGTGAAGCAGACGACCTCGCAGCGGCCCAGCGGCTCGCGCAGCGAGGGGAACCTGTTCTCGAACACCACCACGTCGTAACTCGACGCCGGTATCTCGGTCAGCCGCCCCGGCGCCGACGGGTCGAGCGGGCACTGATCGGCCGGCGGCAGGAACGTGCGGTCCTGCCGGGCGGCCGCGATCACCACCCACTCCCCGGCCAGCGGATCCCAGCGGATGCCCTCTTCGGCCGTGCCTGCGGGCAGCGGCGGAGACGGCAGTCGCGGCGGCAGGTTCCTGGTGTCGGGCACCAGCGCGCGGCCGGTGCCGGGCGACTCGTCGAAGTAGACGATCTCGCGTCCGTCCGCGAGCCGGCCGCTGGATTTCCAGATTGATTGTGTCCTCACGGAACCCATACGCTATCCCGTCTAGACTGACCAGACACATCGTGCTACCGGTCGGCGAGGTCTCCGGCGAGCCGAGGGGCGCGGCGCCTCCTGGACTGAGGAGCGAGGAACGAGCGACGAAGGAAGGTGGCGCCTCAAGGCGCCCCTGAGGCGAGCGGAAACACCTTGACCAAGGTCGTCCTGGAAATCATTGTCGTCCTGGTCATCATGTGCGTCGGAGGATTCTTCTCCGCATCCGAGATGGCCCTCGTTTCGCTGCGTGAAGGCCAGGTCAAGGCGCTGGCCAAGCGGGGCAAGCGCGGCCAGCGCGCGGCCAAGCTGGCGTCTGACCCGAACCGGTTCTTCTCCGCCGTGCAGATCGGGGTCACCCTCGCCACCTTGGTCACCGGCGCCTACGGTGCCGACACCCTCGCGGGCGTGCTGAAGTCCTGGCTGGTCAAGAGCGAGCACATGACGGTGGGCTGGGCGGGTCCGGTCTCGTTTGTCGCGGTGACGATCTGCATCACGTTCTTCAGCCTGATCCTCGGCGAGCTCGCGCCCAAGCGGATCGGGTTGCAGCGGGCGCCCCGGCTGGCGCTGGTGGCCGCGCCGGTGCTCGACCTGATCGCCACCTTGGCCCGGCCGGTCTTCTGGCTGCTGACCAAATCGACCAACCTGGTGGTCGCCATCCTCGGCGGCGACCCCCGGGTCGGCCGCCAGGCCATGAGCGAGGCGGAGCTGCGTGAGCTCGTGACCGAAAACCAGACGCTCAGCCAGGACGAGCGGCACATCGTCGGCGAGGTCTTCGACGCCGGGAAACGGCAGATCCGCGAGGTCCTGGTGCCCCGCACCGAGGTGGTATTCCTGGACGCGGAGACGCCGGTCGCCACCGCCGCGTCGATCGCCATGGGCGTCCCGCACTCCCGGTTGCCGGTGTTCCAGGGCACCTACGACAACGTGACCGGCTTCGTCCACGTCCGGGACCTGCTCGGGCCGGGGATGGCCAAGCGCTCCGTCCCGGTCGGCGCGATCAGCAGGCCGGTGAAATTCCTGCCGATTAGCAAGACCGTGCTGTCCTCGCTGTCCGAGATGCGCCGCGAGCGGGCCCACCTGGCCATCGTGGTCGACGACTACGGCGGCACCGCGGGCATCGTCACCCTGGAAGACCTGGTCGAGGAGCTGATCGGGGATATCAGGGACGAATACGACCTGGAGCAGGACCAGGCGACCACGCTGCGCGGCGGCGAGGTCGAGGTCGACGGCCTGCTCAACCTCGACGAGTTCACCGAACAGACCGGCATCGAGCTGCCGGAAGGCCCGTACGAGACGGTCGCGGGCTACGTCCTGGCCGCGTTCGGCGACCTGCCGTCCGTCGGCGACAGCGTGCAGGTCTCCGGCCGCACCATCACGGTGACCGAACTCGACGGCCGCCGCATCGCCCGCCTGCGCGTCACCCCGAACCCGCCCCCCGCCGCGAACCCAACGCCCGTCACCGCGAACCCGTCTCCCGCTGACCCGGCCCCCGCCAGCTCCGAGCCGTCCCCGGCCGCCCCGAGCGTGCCCGCCGCCGCGAACCCTTCGGTCACCGCTGGTCACCCGCGTTCTGGCAGCCCGGCCCGGCTAGACTCGGAGATCCCCCGCGACGCCCCTAGGTGAACGGCGGCCCTAGGTGAAAGGCGGCTAACGTGCCCGGTGGTTTCGACACCGTTCTGGTGGTTGACTTCGGCGCGCAGTACGCGCAGCTGATCGCCCGGCGGGTGCGTGAGTGCCACGTCTACTCCGAGATCGTCCCCTCGACCATGCCGGTCGAGCAGATGCTGGCTAAACGGCCCAAGGCGATCATCTTGTCCGGTGGTCCGTCCTCCGTCTATGCCGACGGCGCGCCCCCCGCCCCGGCCGGCCTGTTCGGCGCCGGCGTGCCCGTCCTCGGCATCTGCTACGGCTTCCAGCTGATGGTGGCCGAACTGGGCGGCACGGTCGAGCGGACCGGTGCGGCCGAGTACGGCGCGACCACCCTGGACACCTCCGGCGGCGCGCTGCTCTCGGGCACGCCCGCGCACCAGCGCGTGTGGATGTCCCACGGCGATACCTGCACCGCGGCCCCGCCGGGCTTCGCGGTGACCGCGCGGACGCCGGCCACCCCGGTCGCGGCGGTCGAGGATGCCACCAGCCGCATGTTCGGCGTCCAGTTCCATCCCGAGGTGCTGCACACCGAGTACGGCACTCGCCTGCTCAGCCGTTTCCTCGAGCTGGCCGGCTGCCGGCCGTCCTGGACGATGCTGAACATCGTCGAGGAACAGGTGGATCGCATCCGCGAGCAGGTAGGCGGCGGCCACGCGATCTGCGGGCTGTCCGGCGGCGTGGATTCCGCGGTCGCCGCCGCGCTCGTCCAGCGCGCCATCGGAGACCGTCTGACGTGTGTGTTCGTCGATCATGGCCTGCTGCGCAAGGGTGAGGCGGAGCAGGTGGAGCAGGATTTCGTGGCCGCGACCGGGGTCCGGCTCATGGTGGCGAACGAGGCTGAGGTGTTCTTGTCCGCGCTGACCGGGGTGTCCGACCCCGAGCAGAAGCGCAAGATCATCGGCCGGGAGTTCATCCGCGCCTTCGAGCGCGCGGCCCGGGAGATCACCGCCGAGGCNNNCATCAAGTCGCACCACAACGTCGGCGGGCTGCCCGATGACCTGAAGTTCCGCCTGGTCGAGCCGCTGAGATCGCTGTTCAAGGACGAGGTGCGCCGGGTGGGGGAGGAGCTCGGCCTGCCGCAGGCGATCGTCCGCCGCCAGCCGTTCCCCGGCCCGGGGCTCGGCATCAGGATCATCGGCGAGGTCACCGCCGCCCGCCTGGAGATCCTGCGTGAGGCCGATGCCATCGTGCGCGAGGAGATGTCCGCCGCGGGCCTGGACACCCTGGTCTGGCAGTGCCCCGTGGTCCTGCTCGCCGACGTGCGCTCGGTCGGCGTCCAAGGCGACGGCCGCAGNNATGACCGCCGACTGGGCCCGCCTGCCCGATGACGTCCTGGCCCGGATCTCCACCCGCGTCACCAACGAGGTCCCCGAGATAAACCGGGTCGTCCTGGACGTCACCAGCAAGCCCCCCGCCACCATCGAGTGGGAGTAAAACCTACCCGAGGCTCCGCATGGCCCACAGGTCGGGGAAGGTGGGATTGGCGAGGGTGGTGGTGAGGTAGGTGGCGCCGGGTGAGCCGCCGGTGCCGGACCTGGTGCCGATCGTCCGCTGCACCATCTTGATGTGGCGATAGCGCCACTCCTGCAGGCCCTCGTCGAGGTCGACGAGAAGCTCACACACGGCGGCGGCGTCCGCGTCATCCTCGTAGACCTTCCTCAGCACCTGCTGCATCGCCTCCGTTGCCTGCAGCGGCTGGCTGACATCCCGGTGCGCGATATCCGCCGGGATGCCGTACCCCTGGCCGGCCAGGTAACGGACGAAGGAGTCGAACACGGATGGCCGTGACATCGCGGCCGAGATACGGTCCCGCTCCGGGCTGCCCTCGGCGTAGGTGGCGACCATCATCGGGTCCCGTCGGCCCAGCACGGCCTCAATCTCGCGGAACTGCGCGGATTCGAAACCGCTCGAGGTGCCGAGCCAGTCGCGGAACCGGGTGAACTGGGTGGGCGTCATGGTCTCGAGCACGTCAAGCTGGGCCACCACGATCTTCATGATGGCCAGTGCGCGGCGCAGGGTGCGCGGGGCGTGCGTAACGCCGCCGGACTCCAGCTCGGATTGCAGCTTGCCGAACTCGTAAAGCAGCTGCTTGAACCACAGCTCGTAGACCTGGTGGATGACGATGAACAGCATCTCGTCATGCTCGCCCGACCGGGGCTGCTGAGCCGAGAGCAGCTGATCCAGCCGCAGGTAGCCGGAGTAGGTGACGGGGTCAGCCATGATCCCCCCAGCTGTGGTCCGTACTGCCCTGGTCCGTACTGCGCTGGTCAGCACTGCGGTGGCGCCCGATGATGTCGCGGGCCGCGCCGACAGCGCTCCAGACGTCGGTGAAGCGGGTGGTAAGCGGGGCAAGGCCGAACCGGAACCGGTCGGGGGTGCGGTAGTCCGCGATGATGTTCTCCGCGGCCAGTTCCCTGACGAGCTGCTCGGCCCGCGGATAGCAGAAGGTGACGTGACCGCCCCGGCGCCCCGGCGGCCTGGGCGTGGCGAGCGCGCAGCCCAGGGGGACCAGGCAGGCGTCGGCGAGGTCGATCAGGTAGCTGGTCAGCTGCGTGCTCTTCGCGCGCATCGCGCCGATGCCCGCCTCGAGCAGCAGCCGTGCCCCCTCTTCCACCGCGGCCGTGCCCAGGATCGACGGCGTTCCCGTCATGAACTTCGCGATGCCGTCCGCCGGGTCGTACCTCGGGCCCATGGCGAACTGGTCACGCTGGGAGAACCAGCCCCAGATCGGCTGTCGCAGCACTTCTCCTAGCCGGTCCGCGACGTAAAGGAACGCGGGGGCGCCGGGACCCGCGTTGAGGTACTTGTAGGTGCAGCCGACGGCTAGGTCCACGTCGCAGTCGTCGAGCTCGATGGGCACGGCGCCGACCGAGTGGCACAGGTCCCACAGCATGAGCGCGCCGGCCTCGTGCGCGATCTCCGTGATGGCCGCCATGTCAGCCAGCGCACCGCTGCGGTACGCCACGTGGGACAGGCTGACCAGCGCGGTGTCCTCGTCCACCGCCGCCCGCACCGCATCAGGTGCCAGGCCCTCGTTGAGGTCGGTGGTCAGCATGCGCAGTTCCGCGCCGCGCTGGGCGGCGATGCCCTCGAGCACGTAGCGGTCACTGGGGAAGTTGTCCTGGTCGGTGACGATCACGGGTCGCCCCGGCCGCGCGTCGAGTGCCGCCGAGGCCAGCTTGTACAGATTGACCGTGGTGTTGTCGGTGACCAGAGTCTGTCCCGGGGCCGCGCCGGTGAGCTCGCCGATCAGGTCGCCAGCGCGTCCGGGCAGGTCCACCCAGTGGTCCCACGACCTGGCCAGCGCGGTTCCCCACTCCGCCCGGATCATGTGCTCCAGTCGCCGCACGGTGGCCAGCGGCAGCGCGCCGAGGGAGTTGCCGTTCAGGTAGATCAGGGACGAATCGTCCAGGGCGAAGCGTTCGCGGTACCCGCCCAGTGGATCCCTCGCGTCCAGTTCTTCGGCGTGCGCCCGCGCCGCCATCCCCTGGGACATACCGCTCACCCTAACTCCCCGCGGACCCGTGTACCGGCCGCATGTACCGGCCGTATGCACTGGCGCGGCGTGCGGGGCGGGGAGACGCGCGGCTAGGTGAGCGGGTTCTCCCGTGGCGCGGGGATCTCCCGTCCCTGCGGCCGCAGCAGGGCTTCCGCCAAGGTGAGGACGGTCTCCTCTAGTGAGCCGAGGTGAGCGGTGAGGTCGTGCTGAGCGGCATCGACGATCTTCGCGACCGTCTCCTCGATCTCGCCCGGCCCGAGTCGTGAGCGCAGCTCGTCAGCGAACGGCTCGAGCTGATCGGCCAGGTGCTCGGCCACCGAGGTAACCCGGCCGCCGACCGCCGCCACCTGCTGGCCCAGGGCCTCTAGCATGCCGCCGACCTCGGTGAAGCGGTCGTTCGTGATCTCGAGCGTGCCGTCCATGGCGCCGAACTTATCGCCGAGGCCGTCGATCCTGGCCTCGACGCCCTCCAGCCTGCCGTCGAGCCGTGCGCCGAGGGTGCCGACCTTGCCGTCGACCGTGCCGATCTTGCCGTCGAGGGCGCTGAGCATGCTGTCAACCGGGCCTAGTTTGCCCGCCACCGATCCGATCTTGCTGTCGACCGACTTGAGCCCGTTATTGTGCTCGCCGAGCCGGTCTTCAACCCGTTCCATCCGGGTGTCGAGGGTGCCGAGCTTGGTGTCGACGGACGCCAGCTCGGCTTCGGCCCGGCCGAGCTTGGTGTCGGTGGCGACGAGGGTGTCGCCGATCGAGCCGAGCTTGGTGTCGGTGGCGCTGAGCGTTATGTCGATGGCGCTCACCCGGTCGTACTGATCGTCGAGACGCTCATCCAGGCGTTCCAGCCTGGTGTCGAGGGCGGAGACCCGGGCGTCAGTGGAGCCGAGCTTGGTGTCGGTCGCGGCGAGGATGTCGTCGATCGAGCCGAGCTTGTCGCCGGTGTCCGCCAGTTTTTCGTCCAGCTGCCCGATCTGGCCGTGCACGAGCTGGATCTGGCCGCCGAGCAGGTCGACCCGGCCGCCGACGCCGACCACGTTCCCGGTCAGGCCGTCAACCGTGGCCGCCATCGTCTCGAAAGCATGCATGACCTGCTCGGCCGTCGCTTCCGCGCTCTGGTCCACCTTGGCCGCGAGCGCGCTGAAGCCCACTTCGGCGCGGCCCTTGACCGCCGAGATCTCCTGGTCGAGCTGGCTGGTCCGCTGGGCGATTTCGGCGACGGCCTTGTCCAGGCGGCTGAACCGGCCGGCCGCTGATTCCATGCTCTGCTGCAACCGGGACATGCGTTCGTCCTGTGACCGCAAGGCGTCCATGGCCTGGCCGATGGTGTCGCATACCGCCTGCAGGCGGGGCAGGACGTGCTCAACGTTCTCCGAGACGGTCCCCACGTCAGCCCATAGCGAATGCAGCTCGGCAACAGGCGTCACCTGGGCCCGGAGCAGCTCGATGTGCTCGGCGAGGGATTCAGCCCACAGCGGCGGCTTCTCCGCGGCTTTGGCCAGGTGATGAGCCAGGTCGTCCAGCCGGGCGGTCATGCCGGGAATCTCTCGCTCGCGCACCTCCAGCGCCAGCCACTTGAGTCCCTCCATCCGCTGGCGGATGTCCTCAAGCGCGTCGGCGTTCGACCGCTGATCGGCGACATGGTCCTGAACGGTCCGCGCGAGCAGCTCGCGCATCCGATCGGCGGCGGCCGGCTGGTTTCCGCGAAGCATGATGTGGTTGCCAGGCTGGTCCATGGTGCTCCTTCAGGGGGGATTGCTCGTCCCGGTGGCCGTTATGATCAGTTCCGCTGGAACCGAACGACGCGCCAACTCTAGTAGCTCACTGTAACCAGTCGTGTACGAAGAGTGAAAGAGGTTGATTGCTGCGGACTCGATCGTTTGACGAGTCCGCTTGATGCCGCTAGTGTTCGGGATTAGCACTCGCGTATGTAGAGTGCTAACGCGACGAGGCAGTCTGGCACCCGCGACGACAGGCGGCCGCGCTCGCCCTCTCTAGTAATTCACCATTAGCCTTTCCGGAGGNNTCGAAGACCGGATTGTGGTCCGCACGCTTGAAGCGGAGCAGACCACGGCGTCCGGACTTGTGATCCCGGACACCGCCAAGGAGAAGCCCCAGGAGGGCGAAGTCCTTGCGGTGGGCCCGGGACGCTTTGACGATGCGGGAACCAAGCGTGTGCCGATCGACGTCAAGGTCGGCGACGTGGTGCTGTACAGCAAGTATGGCGGCACCGAAGTGAAGTACGCAGGCGAGGAGTACCTGGTGCTCTCCGCTCGCGACGTACTCGCCATTATCGACAAGTAGCTGAAGTTCGCGGGCTCCGGAGGCAGGACCATCGGCTCATCGCCGGGGGTCTTGCCGCCGGGGCCTGTGAGCATGCGTGACCGCATGCTGACTGAGAACTCGATCCAACCGTAGGTTGAGGTAGTAAATGCCCAAGATCCTGGAGTTCGACGAGGACGCCCGCCGCTCGCTTGAGCGCGGCGTTAACAAGCTCGCCGACGCCGTGAAGGTGACGCTAGGCCCGATGGGCCGCAACGTCGTACTCGATAAAAAATGGGGCGCCCCCACCATCACTAACGATGGCGTGACCGTCGCCAAGGAGGTGGAGCTGGAAGACCCGTACGAGAACATGGGCGCCCAGCTCGCCAAGGAGGTCGCCACCAAGACCAACGACGTGGCCGGAGACGGCACCACGACGGCNNACGGTCCTGGCCCAGGCGATGGTGCACTTCGGGCTGCGTTCGGTCGCGGCCGGAGCTAACCCGATGGACCTGAAGCGCGGTGTTGACGCCGCGGCCGCCGAGATCTCCAAGCGACTGCTCGAGTCCGCGCGTGACGTGGAGGAGCAGACCGAGATCGCGCACGTCGCGACGATCTCCGCGCAGGACGAGAAGATCGGCGAGCTGATCGCCGAGGCGTTCAGCAAGGTCGGNNAAGGACGGTGTCATCACCGTCGAGGAATCGCCGACGATGGGCCTCGAGCTGGAGTTCACCGAGGGCCTGCAGTTCGACAAGGGCTACATCTCGCCGTACTTCATCACCGACCCCGAGCGTCTCGAGGCGGTCCTGGATGACGCGTACATCCTGATTCACCAGTCCAAGATCTCGTCGATGGCCGACTTCCTGCCGCTGCTTGAGAAGATCGCGCAGGTAAAGAAGCCGCTGCTGGTGATCGCCGAGGACGTCGAGGGCGAGGCGCTGGCCACCATCGTGGTGAACAAGCTCCGCGGCCTGCTCAACGTGGTCGCCGTGAAGGCGCCCGGTTTCGGTGACCGCCGCAAGGCCATGCTGGCCGACGTGGCCGCCCTGACCGGCGGCACGGTGATCACTGAGGAACTCGGCACGAAGCTGGAGTCGGTCGGGCTGGAGAGCCTGGGCCGCGCTCGCCGGCTCGTCGTCACCAAGGACGACACCACGATCGTGGACGGCGCCGGCGACAAGTCCGAGATCGAGGACCGGATCAGGCAGATCCGCACCGAGATCGACAACACCGATTCCGACTGGGACCGGGAGAAGTTGCAGGAGCGGCTGGCCAAGCTGTCCGGCGGCGTCTGCGTCCTGCGCGTTGGTGCCGCCACCGAGGTGGAGCTTAAGGAAAAGAAGCACCGCCTTGAGGACGCCATCTCCGCCACCAGGGCGGCCATCGAAGAGGGCATCATCGCCGGCGGCGGCAGCGCCCTCGTGCACGTTGCCACCGACCTCGGTGACCTCGGCTTCACGGGCGACGAGGCGACGGGCGTACGAATCGTCCAGCGCTCTCTGTCCGAGCCGTGCCGCTGGATCGCGCTGAACGCGGGCCAGGAGGGTGCGGTCGTGGCCGCGAAGGTCGCT
>PMOU01000424.1 GCA_003161205.1 Actinomycetota bacterium
CCGGGCGGCTCAACGGCGCAGCCGCGCCGGACCGGTCGTGTGCAGGGCGCGTTCGACCTCGGCCACGCTGGCGATGTTGACGTCCCCGGCGATTGACTGCTTCAGGTGCGCGGCGGTCGCGGCGAACTCGACTACCTCCTGCGCAGCATGGCCAAGCAGCAGGCCGCGGATCACGCCGGCGGCGTAGGCGTCCCCGACGCCGACCCGGCCCCGCTCGTCCATCAGCCCCCTGGCCCGGCTGACCGCCGTTCCCTCCACCGTGCTGAGCAGCCCGCGCAACGCGGCCTCGCCGCCCGCCCCGGTGGACCGCTCGGTCCCGGCGACCGCCCGCAGTCCGGAACGGTCGCGGGCGCCCTCCATCAGCGCGATGCGCTGCTCGGTGCTCAAGGGCAGCCCGGGTGACCAGCCGGGCGGCGCGGGCTGATTCAGGACCGTGACGAGCTCCTCCCCGGCGCCGAGCAGCACGTCCACCCGATCCAGGAACGGCTGCAACACCCGCCCGGCCTGCTCGGCGCTCCACAGCCGAGAGCGGTAGTTGACGTCCAGGCTCACTCGGACCCCGGCGTCCTGGGCTTCGGCGAGCGCCCGGTCGAGCGCGGCCGCTGCCGCCGGACCGGCGGCCGCCACGGTCCCGGAGACATGCAGCCAGTCCTGTCCGTCCAGGATCGCCGCCCAGTCGTAGGCGTCTGGACCTGTCCGGGCGAAGACGGAGTTCGCCCGGTCATAGATCACCTCACCCGGCCGGCTCGCACCGCCTGGCTCGAGGTAGAAAAGACCGAGCCGGCCGGGCAGGCGCAGTACGCCTGTCACGTCCACTCCGAACCGGCGCAAGAAGGCCAGCGCCGCTTCCCCCAGCACGTCGTCCGGCACGGCACTAACCACCCGCGCCCCGATCCCGAACTGGGCGAGCGACGCCGCCACGTTGGCCTCCGCGCCGGTAAAACGCACCTCGAAGCGGTCGGCCTGAACGAGCCGTACCGCGCCGACGGGGTCCAGCCTCAGCATCACCTCGCCGAACGCCGTGCACGACAGCGTCATCGGGCGCCCCGGGCCTCGGCGACCACGCGAGCAAACCGGCGGGCGGCGGCGGCGATAGCGCCGACGTCGCCAGCGGCGACAGCCGACGGTTCCATCAACCGCGATCCGATCCCGACCGCCGCCGCGCCGGCCGCCAGGTACGCGGACGCACCGGCTTCGTCGATCCCGCCGGTCGGCAGGAACCGCGCGGCGGGAAGGGGACCGAGCAGATCCCGCAGGTAATCCGGTGTCGCCACGCGGGCGGGGAAGAGCTTGACCAGGTCCGCGCCGTGCTGCCACGCCCGCACCACCTCAGTCGGCGTCAGCGCGCCCGGCACCGCAAGCACCCCGTGCCGTTGGCAGTGCTCGACCACGNNTCCCCGACCTCGGCGACAAGCTCACCAACAAGGTTCAGGGCCCGCGGCACGGTGAGAGTGATCTCGACCGCGCGTACGCCACCACGGCACAGGGCGCGGCACGCGTCCACGACACCGTCCGGCGACGGAACCCGGACGATAGCGACGATCCCCGATGCCTGCAGCCGTCCCAGCGTCGGCTTCATACGCCGGCCACCGGGCGGGACCTGGGGAGCCGCGGCTCCCCGGAGGCGCGGCTCATGCCGCTGACCGGGCCGGCTTGACCGCCGGGATCACTACGTCGGCCAGCAGGTGCACTGTCTCTTCGTCCCGGCCGTTGATCACGCACAAGAAGAACTGGACGCCCGCATCGGACAAGGCCTGATAGTGCGCGATCGCCTGTTCGGGAGTCGCGAACAGCGGGACGGTGTGCAAGTCTGCGTCGGGAATCCTGGCCTGCCTCTTTTTCTCGGCGAGCTTGTCCTCGTCGGCGGCCAGAGTCAGCAGCGGGCTGTAGTGGCTCCGCACGATCGAGTCATAGGGCCGTCCGGCTTCGGCGCAGAACTCTTTGAGCCGGCCGAGCTTACGCTGCACGTCACCGGCATCGAACGCCGATCCGGCGGACTCGTGCGGCGCGAAGTTCGACATGTCGGCGTACCGGGCGACCTGCCGCAGGGTGACCCTCTCGCCCCCTCCGGCGATCAGGACCGGCACATACGGCTGCTGGACCGGGAGAATACGGAGCGCCGCGTCCTTCACCTGGCGGTGCTTGCCAGTGAACGTGAAGGGTTCCCCCCGCCACAGGCCCTGGACGATCTGGAGTGTCTCCTCCATCGTCTCCTGCCGGATAGCGGTTGACGGCATCGGGAGGCACATCTGCGCGAACTCCGGCGCATCCCAGCCGGACCCGATCCCGAGAACGAGCCGTCCGTCACTCAGCCTGTCCACGTCGGCCGCCTGCCGGGCCAGCAGGTGGGGACTGCGGTAGTAGACGCAGCTGACCAGCGAGATCAGCCGGATGCGCTCCGTCGCGACGGCCAGCGCGGACAGGGCCGTCCAGCAGTCCATCAGCCGGTTCGGATGATCGCTGGCCCAGCACGCGTCGAAGCCGAGCGCCTCGGCGCGCTGGACGAAAGCCCGGATCTCGCTCCATTCGCCCAGGAATGCCGGTCCGATAGCCCAGCGGGTCCGGCCGAGGCCCGACGCTACCCACGGGTGCACCGGACTGTCGCCTGGTGTGCTTGCGAAATTCAACGTAACTCCTCACGCGGGACGACGAACCGGTCCTGGCCGGCAGGCACCGGCTAGGACCGCCTGCGGCCACCCTCTTAGCCCAGCTGACGGAGGTGTCGCCCAGCTTCAGGTCGAATCTAGTCCAGATGAAGTTCTTACGGTGCTGCTCGCTGAGCACTATGGGCCGAGCAGCTGGTCGAAACGCGCCAACGATTCTTTACTTCTCGACGCGGTTAATCCGTGCTGGATCGCCGTCATTGCTCTGGCTGACCATGCCGGGCCGCGTGTGATACGGATGGGGTTCGGTCACCGAACATGATTTCAGCGCCAGCGGTGAATCCGGCCATCCCGTCCGTCTCTATGTCAGACGCCGCGTCCGATCACAGAAGGAGTCGTGATGCCCCGCACCCGGGTCCACAACATGAACATCTCGCTCGACGGCTACGCCGCCGGCGAGCACGTGACGCTCGACACCCCGATCGGCGGTGCCGAGCGGCTGTTCAAGTGGTTCGACGGCCGGGTAATCCACGGCGTCGATAAGGCGGATGCCCCCGTCACGCTGGACCGTGCCCTGACCAGCATGTGGAGCCAGGGCATCGGCGCCGAGATCATGGGCCGCCGCAAATTCGGTCCCCAAGCTGGCGACTGGCCCGACGACGGCTGGCGGGGCTGGTGGGGCGACGAGCCGCCGTTCCGCACGCCCGTCTACATCATGACCCACCACCCGCACCCCACGATCGACTTTCCCAACGGGACGAGCTTCCGGTTCGTGGACGGGCCGCCGGACGAGGTGCTTCGCCTGGCCCAGGAGGCTGCAGGCGGCCGCGATGTCCGCATCGGCGGAGGACCCTCGACCGTGCGCCAGTTCCTCCAGGCCGGCCTGGTCGACTTCATGCACNNTATCCCTCTGGGAGGGAACAAGCGGCATCGAAGACCACTTCACCGTCGAGTCGGTCACCTCGCCTAGCGGCCTGACTCATCAGCTGTGGAACAAGAACGACCACGTCTGAACCCCGAACCCCGAACCCCGAACCGGAGACTGTCCCTCGTGCGGCGCCAGACCGTGTCGCGGTAATCTCAGGGGAGGCTCACCTTAGTGAGACGTGCGGGCGAGGACTCCCGGTTGCATCCAATGGCGATCTCCGCCGCCAATCGCGGTACCGCTGACCTAGGTGGTTAACTCCAAGCGATGCCACGACGAGGGCGGCGATCACCGGCACTACGCCGCAGATGGCCATGCCGGCCCTGGCGCCGAGGTGGCTGGTGAGCACGCCGATGATCGGGGCGCCGATCGGCGTGCCGCCGGCGAAGACCATCATGTAGAGCCCCATCACGCGGCCGCGCAATTCCGGATCGACGGCGAGCTGTACGTACGCGTTCGCCATGGCCTGGAATACCAGGTTCGCGAAGCCCATGGCGGCCAGCAGCACCAGGAAGGATGGCAGGTCAGGCGCGATCGAAGCGGCCGCCTCCAGGAGCCCGAACCCGGCCGCCGAGGCCACGAGCGCCCGCGTCCGAGTACGGCCGCCGGCCCCGCCAAGCAGCGCACCGGACGCCGACCCGACCGCGAGCACGATGTTGAACAGCCCGTAGGTGCTGGCGTTGCCGTGGAAGGTGTACTTGGCCATCGCGGTCAGCACGATCGGGAAGTTAAGTCCAAACGTGCCGAGCATCCCCACGAGGAAGATCGCGGCGACCACGTCCGGCCGCTGGCGCAGGTGCCGCGCGGCCGTCCGCAGCGGCCGTGGCTCCCGCGGGGCGGGCGGAACGGGGACGAGGTCGGCCGGCCGCAGGCGCAGCAGTCCGATCGTCGGGCCGAGGTAGCAAGCGGCGTTGACCGCGAATACCCATCCCGTGCCCGCGGTGACGATCAGCACGCTCGCCACGGCCGGACCGATGAGCCTGGTCGACTGGAACACCGCGGCGTTCAGCGCGATCCCGGCACGGAGCTGGTCCGGTGGCACGACCTCGGCAACGAACACTTGCCTGGTGGGCGAGTCGAACGCGAAGATTACCCCGCTCACCAGGGCAAACGCGTACACGTCGGCCGGTCTTACGGCCCCGGAGATCGTGATGACGGCGAGCGCCGCGGTGGCGACGGCATTCAGCGTCTGCGTGATCAGCAGGATGCGCCGCTTCGGCAGCCGGTCGGCTATCGCCCCGGCGTGCAGGCCAAGCAGCAGCAGCGGCAGGAACTGAAGCGCCATCGTCACGCCGACGGCGGTCGAGCTGTGCGTCAGGTCGAAGATGAGCCAGTCCTGGGCGATGTTCTGCATCCAGGTACCGGTGTTGGCCAGGCTCTGGCCGCCGATGTAGATCCGGTAACTGCGCGAGCTGAGGGCGCCGAAGGCGCCTCTCCGTTGCCGATTCGCCTCGGCGGTAGTCACGGGAGCACGCCTTTCCTGATTGCCGGCTGTCCTTTGACATTCTCGACCGCGGACCGTTTATATTGAACCCTTATTACCTGCCTAACTGTTATAGGAAAATCTTATGACTGGCTACGATCCGCAGCTCCTCGCGACGTTCCTGGCCGTCGAGCAGACCGGCAGCTTCACCCGCGCGGCGGCCCGGCTCAGCATCCAGCAGCCGACCGTCAGCCAGCACATCCGCCGCCTGGAGCAGCAGGTCGGCCGGACGCTCGTGCAACGGGACACGCACTCGGTATCGCTGACGCCCGACGGCGAGGCGATGATCGGATTCGCGCGCAACATTCTCGCCGCCAGCGAACAGGCGGCGGCCTATTTCAGCGGGTCCCGGCCGCGCGGTCGGCTCCGCATTGGCATCGCCGACGACCTTGCGCTCACCCGGCTGCCGCAGATCCTGCGCGACTTCCGCAGAGACAACCCGCTCGTCGACTTCGACCTCAACGTCGACCAGAGCGGCCTGCTGCACCAGCGCCTGGAGGA
>PMOU01000468.1 GCA_003161205.1 Actinomycetota bacterium
CGCCCCCGATCGCCCTCCCAGATAGCTCTGGCACCCCCGGCGAGCCACCACGATGGACCATTGGGGGTGTTGCAACCACCCCAATTGTCCATCGTGACAGCGCGAGCGCTCCGCGGCCGCCCGCTGTTGGCGGCCAGGGCCCGGTCCGGGGCGATTACGGCTGGGGCGGGCGGGTGGCGGTGGTCGTGCTCGCGGCGTGCTGCCTGGGGATCGCGGCGGTGACGCCGCTGGAGATCCGGGTGATCGCGGCCGGGCTGTCGCCGGACGTGCCGAGCGCGCTGACCATGGGCGCGCTGAAGTCCCCGTGGGTGCTGCAGCCGGTGTTCGCCGGGTTCTCGATCCTGTCGCCGTCGTGGCTGTGTCTCGAGCTGCCGGTGATGCTGCTCCTGGTCGGGCTGTTCGCCTGGGCCGCATCAGGCCGGCGGCTGCTGCGGGTGCGGCGGGTCCCAGCCTGGCGCTCGGCCACGATCGGCGTCGACGGCGCCGATTCCTACACCGCCTTCGGCTACGCCAACCCGACCCGCCGGGTGCTCGCGGGCGTCCTGCACACCCGCACCGAGATACGCCAGATCATGCTGGACGAGGACGACCGCGACGACGGCTCCGGCGCCCCGGATGTGGCTGACGGGGACTTGCCGGAACTGGCCGCGCATCTCAGCTACGCCTCCGATGTCGTCGAGGTGGTCGAGACCTTCCTGTACCGTCCGCAGCTCCGGTTCTTTATGAAGGTCGTGGCGATCGCCAAGCGGCTCCAGTCCGGGCGCCTCGACGCGTACCTGCTGTACATGCTCATCGCGCTGATCGCTGTCATCGCCGTCGTGGTTGCCCTGGCCTGAGCGGCCGGTGCGGTAAAATCGTGACAGGTGATGAAGCTCGCCTCTAACCGCCGCCGTGGCTGATAGCTTCTGCCGCACTCCGTGCTGGTGAGGCTGATGTGAATTCCTCAGGATCGTTCGGCAGCATCCTGTTCGACCGTCCTTCCGATGGGAGCCAGCGCGAGGACCCGTCGATGTTCCGCGACCTGAACCTCGATCAGGTCTTTGCCGCGGTGGCGGCCGGACGCGATGAGTACGACCTCATGCCCTTCTTCAGCGCTCCGCTCCGTGACGTCCGGGCGGTGGAATACCGCCACCAGGTCCAGCGAGACCTGGCCGACGAAGCACTATCCGGGGCGGTCGCGGAGTTCGCCCGCGGCATGCGCGGCATGCGGCAGAACCTGGCCCTGTCCGCCAAGCTTCCGGCCGGCCACCAGAAGGAACACTGGTTCCTGACCGCGGCCGGCGTCTACTGCCAGGCCGTCGCTGGCCTGGCTGACGCCCTCACCGCGATCGATCCCGGCTCACGCGGCTTCACCGGGTTCCGGCACTACCTCGCGGAGTACACCCAGTCCGAGTCGTTCACCGGCCTCACCGCTGACATCGCCCGGGTGACGAGCGCTCTGGCCACCGTGCGCTACTGCGTCAACATCAAGGGCAACCGGGTCCGGGTCACCAGGTACGAAGGTGAGGCCGACTACGCCGCGGAGGTGCAGCGCACCTTCGCGAAGTTCGCCAGGCGCGCGGTCAAGGACTACCGCGTCGGGTTCCGGGGCGGGCCGGAGCTGAATCACGTGGAAGCCCGCATCCTGGACCTGGTGGCCCGGCTGTACCCCAGCGTGTTCGGGGCGCTGGATGACTTCTGTGCCCGTCATGCCGGCTACCTCGACGAGACGATCCGGGTGTTCGACCGGGAGGTCCAGTTCTATGCGGCTTACCGGGACTTCACCGCCCCCATGACCAAGGCGGGACTGGAGTTCTGCTACCCCGCGGTGTCGGCCGGCACCCAGGAGATCAGTGCGCGGGGCGCCTTCGACCTCGCGCTGGCCGCCAAGCTGATGCCCAGGGTCGCCGGGGTCGTGCCTAACGACTTCTACCTCACCGGTTCCGAGCGCATCTTCGTGGTGACCGGACCCAATCACGGTGGCAAGACGACGTTCGCGCGGATGTTCGGCCAGCTGCACTACCTCGCCAGCCTCGGCTACCCGGTCCCGGCTCGCGAGGCGGCCCTGTTCGTGCCCGACCGGGTCTTCACCCATTTCGAGCGGGAAGAGGACCTGGCCACGCTGCGCGGCAAGTTCGAAGACGAGCTGCTCAGGATCAAAGGCGTGCTGGACCAGGCGACTAGGGACAGCATCCTCGTCATGAACGAGAGCTTCGCCTCCACCACGCTGCGGGACGCCCTGTTCGTGGGGGAGCGGGTCCTTGACCGGATGACCGCCCTGGGACTGCTCGGCGTGTACGTCACCTTCGTCGATGAGCTGGCGTCGATAAACCAGGCCTGCGTCAGCATGGTGGGGACAGTGGTCCCGGACGACCCGGCCGAGCGCACGTACCAGATCGTCAGGAAGCCCGCCGACGGTCTCGCCTACGCGGCGGCGATCGCCGGCAAGTACCGCCTCACCTACCGGCAGCTGAAGGAACGGCTGGCATCATGAAGGCCTTCTTGATGTACCCGGACCGGGACTTCGACCTCGAGCGCGCCCTGCCGCCGAATGAGGCTGACCTGAGCAGCGATCTAGAGCTGAACGTGCTGCTGCGGGCGATGGCCGGCGATGACAAGTTCTTGTTCACGGTGGCCAGGCACGGCCTTCATTCGTGCCTGGCCAGCCCGGTGGAGATCGTGTACCGGCAGCAGGTGCTGGCCGACTGCATCGACCAGCCCGGCGTGGTCCGGGAACTCTACGACGTCGCGGTGGCGGCGATCACCGGGGAGAGGCACCTGTTCGGCTGGACACTGCGGGATTCGCCGGAATCCATCCTGTACCGTGCCCGGCAGCTGCTCCAGCTGTATGTGGATATGTTCCGGCGGCTGCGGGACATCGCCGATGCTCACGCCGCCGGTTTCCGCTCCGAGGGCTTCACGCGTTTCTTCGCCATGCTCACCGCGGAGCTAACTGATGAGTATCTCGCCGAGATAGCGGCTCAGCTCGGCGAGCTGGCGTTCCGGCGCGGCACGCTGATCAGCGCCGGGCTCGGGCCAGGCAGCAAGGGTGCGGGCTACGTGCTGCGGCGGCATCCGGACCAAGGCTGGCGGGATCGCGTACCCGGCCTGAACAAGTCCGGATACACCTTCTTCGTCCCCGAACGGGACGAGGCCGGGATGAGGGCGCTGTCGGACCTGACCAGCCGCGGGCTCAACAGCACGGCGAATGCGCTGGGCCAGTCCGGAGACCATGTCCGGTCCTTCTTCGACATGCTCCGCGCCGAGCTCGGCTTTTACCTCGGCAGCCTGAACCTCCGGGACCAGCTGACGGCCAAGGGCGCCCCGGTCTGCTTCCCCAGCCCAGCCGGCCCGGACCCGGCCAGCACCGGGGGTGCCCGCCTGTCGGCCCGCGGCCTGTACGACGCATCGCTGGCGCTAAGCCTCGGCGCTGCCAGGGCGGCCGGCGATCCCAGGGCCCTCGGCGATGCCAGGGCGGCCGGTGCCGCCAGGGCGGTCGGAAATGACGTGGACGCGGACGGCAAGCAGCTGATCATGATCACCGGCGCGAACCAGGGCGGCAAGTCGACGTTCTTGCGCAGTGTCGGCCTCGCGTGCCTGATGATGCAGGCCGGGCTGTTCGTGGCGGCGGAGTCGTTTGCCGCCAGCGTCAGCACCGGGGTCTTCACGCACTTCAAGCGCGAGGAAGACGCCACGATGGAGATGGGCAAACTGGATGAGGAACTGGACCGGATGAGCGTCATCGCCGGCCAGCTAACCCCCGGCTGCCTCCTGCTGTGCAATGAATCCTTCGCGTCCACCAACGAACGCGAAGGCTCCGAGATCGCCCGTCAGGTCATCCGCGCGCTGATCGAGGCCGGCATCCGGATCGTCGTCGTCACCCATCTGTACGACCTGGCGGAACGGTACTACGCGCAGCATGACCCGGCGATCCTCTTCCTGCGCGCGGAGCGGCAGCCCGACGGCCATCGCACCTTCCGCCTGCCCGCGGGCGAACCCCTGCCGACCAGTTACGGCCAGGATCTGTACCAGCACGTGTTCGGCGCTGCGGACCAGACCCGTCAGCAGCCGCCAGACCTTGTGGTTAGCAGCAGCAAGGTTCACAATGACGACTGGCGATGAGGCTCGCCACAGTGCTGGCCCGGGACCCAGTCCCGGGCCCGAGCCCGGGAACCGCGGGTCGGCTGTCCCGCTGATGGCCTCTGTCCCTGTCTAGCCGCGGCAGGAGGGGAAGCTGGCATGGTCGCCGTTACTCGCCTTTGGATTCGGGCGCCGCGATGAGGGCTGGACGGTTCCACCGGGTCCTGGTCGGCTGGGATAGCTCGGCGGGCGCCGCGGCGGCGCTGGTTGCCGCGGCGCAGATCGCTGACGGCGAAATAGGGCGCGTGGTCGCGCTTGCGGTCCTGCGCCCCGTACCGCGCGGGGAGAGCGAGGAAGACCGGGCCGCCGAGATGGCCAGCCATCGGCGCCAGGCCGAAGAGTCGTTCGGCCGGGCCAGGGACACGCTGCCGGGCGCCGGCCGGGCCCGGGTCACCCTGGAGTTCGCGGAGAGCTCCGACGCGGCCCGCGCGCTGTGCGAATACGCGGACGCGCACGTGTTCGAGTTGCTGGTTCTCGGCCGGCACGGGACCGGGGGCGTGATGCACCCGCGGCTAGGTCGCGTCGCGGAGACAGTGGCGAAGAAGAGCAGCGTTCCCCTCCTGCTGCTCGGCGGCCAGGACTAACGCGAGAGCCGCACCAATGCCGGACGGTGATGATCTTCTGGTTGACGCTCTGACTGAGCTGGCCGCACTAGGCACGGCGCGAGATCGTGAGCAGCTCGCCGCGTTGCTCGACCGGCTGGAGGCGGCGCGGCTGCGGGTCCTGGTGGCGGGCGAGGCCAAACGAGGCAAGAGCACGCTGATCAACGCGCTGCTGGGCCGTGACGTGCTGCCATCGGGGGTCACGCCGCTGACCGCGGTCGCCACCACCGTCCGGTACGGCGATGACCCGCGGGCCGAAGTTTTTTTCCTTGACGGTCATGAGGAAAAGCAGCCGCTGACAGCGCTGACGGAGCTGGTCACCGAGCGGGGGAATCCCGGTAACCGCCGTGGCATCGCTGGCGTGACCGTGTATCTTCCCGCGCCTGTGCTGGCGGGCGGCGTCGAGCTGGTCGACACGCCCGGTACGGGTTCGGTATTCGAATGGGGCACCGAAACGGCCCACGAGGCGCTGCGGTCGATGGACGCGGCGGTGTTCGTGCTGACCGCCGACCCGCCGATATCGGCCAGCGAGCGAGATCTGCTCGGCCTCGTGGCCGGGCTGTCGGTGGCGACGTTCGCGGTGCTGAACAAGGCCGATCACCTCGACGGGCCGGAGCTGGCCGAGGCCGTGGAATTCACCGGGCGGGTGCTCAGCGAGGCTGGCCACGCCGCGAAGGTGTACCCGATGTCGGCCCGCTCGGCCCTGTCGGCCCGCGCGGCC
>PMOU01000268.1 GCA_003161205.1 Actinomycetota bacterium
GCGGACCAGGGGATCCAGCCCGGTTTCCGGGTCCGCGCGGGCGGCGAGCGCCGCGTAGGCGCAGGCCAGGTTGTATGCGGCTGACCAGGACGGAGTGGTGCACTGCCAACGCCAGCGACGGGTGCGCAGTCGCGTGGAGACGGGTTGGTGCTTCGGCGTCAGGTCCGGGAAGGTGGGCAGCGGCACCCTGAAATCCGTGCTTTTTCCGGCGATGGCCGCCGCTATCCGTGCGGTCCTGCGGGGATGATGCAGCTTGCCTGCGGTCTTTGCGCCGAACAGCTGCGCCTGGCGTACCGCTACCAGCAGCAGCGCGACGCACACGCCGTCGTGAAAGGCCTGCCGGTACCGCGGCTGCCAGTAGGGCCGCAGGACCGTGCGTTCGTTACGCCGCCAGAACGATCCCCAGATGACATGCCGCCACGTCAGGTACCGCTCGATGTCGCGTAGCTCTTGCCATGCCGCGTCCAGCAGGCAGTACCGTACGTCGTCCGGCAGGCCAGCCTTGGCGCCGCCGCCGACCCGGTCGGCGGCGTGGTCGGTCACCCGGCACCGGTCCAGGATCTGCAGTGCTTTCTTCAGTGCTTTGATGTCGGTCTCATCGAGCCCGGAGTGCAGATTCGCGAGCATCTCCAGCGACATGGCCAGGCGGTAACGTCCGCGGACGAAGCGCGGATACTGCTCCCGGTTGGCCGCATGCAGCAGCAGCGCTTGCACCGGCCTGCGTGTTTCGGTGAGCTCGTACAGCTGGGCCAGCTCGTACCGGACGACGCCGGCGCACTGGTCGCGTACCGCCACGTCTTCCAGGGCCTTGATCTGGTTGTCCCAGGCCTGGTGGATATTGGCGGGACATTCCGGGTAGCCGCGTTCCCGCCGGGCGCGCAGCAGCGCCGCGAGGTCGGCGCCGTCGGTCGCGCTGCTGCTCCACGGCGGCACGGTGCGGTCCCGGGCAAAGATGTGCCGGGCGACGTAGCCGGCTACCGCGTCAGCGGCGACATCCAGACTCCCGGCGGCCAGGGTCTTGGTGCCGACGCTCGCACCTGTCCGCTGGTCGGCCAGGCTGACCGTGACCCGGGTGACGTCGTCGGCACCTGTCCGCCGCCCAGGGGTTCGTTCCACCCAGGCCCGGACCTGGATCCTGGGCGGGTTCGGCCACACCATCCCGAAGAACCGGATGATGGCTGCGGCCAGTCCCGCGCCGTTCACGCCGGTGGCCTCGGCGATCGACGCCAGCTCGCTGGATCTGCTGCCGCCCGGCAAGATAGCGGGCGAGCGCACCTCCACCGCGGGCAGCCGGAACTGGAGCTCCGCGACGAGCCAATCGTGCAGTTGCTTGGCGTTCTTTCCTGCGTTGTCTTGCTCGTCGCTGGTCAGCGTGGACACGTCCAGGCAGGGTGCCTGGCGGTGCAGCGCCCAGGCCTCAAGCCCCCGGTAGGCGAGCACCAGCAGCACGACGATGATCAGCCACCCGATCCGGCCGGGAACCGGGACGCGATGTCCCGGCGACAGCGGACGGATCAGCGCGCTGCTGAGCACGTCCGCGCCCCGGGCGAAGGCGCTGGTCAGGCTGCCCGGCTTCTGGACCGGGTGCGTTAAGCCATACGAGGTGATGTAACCCGCGGTCGCCAGCGCGACCAGGACTGCGACCCACCGCAACGTACGAAGGCTGAAGTGATAACCGACCGCACCCAGCAGGATGGCAACCGCCACGAATACGGTCCACGTTAACCACGAATTCATCGCTTTCCCTCCCACCGGCCATTATGGCCCACGCCGCCGCCACCAGACAGCTAACCAGCCGGCGACAAAGCCGGGGTAGCCAACTACGTGCGAAGCTGCGCGAACCGGTCCAGCGTGGCCGTCCGTCCATCCCTCGAGTCCGCTCGGGCTGAGGCTGACCCGCCGGGGCGCCAGGCCACGGTCAGCGGCGATCCAGCGTCCGGCGTTTTCGGGACNNTTGCTGGCCACCGTGTACAGCGCCCCGTCCAGGCCCTTGGCCCGGGCCGGGTCCCAGGTCACACCAGCGTCGAAGACG
This sequence comes from Actinomycetota bacterium, assembly GCA_003161205.1. Next base: position 2,033 of record PMOU01000268.1, read on the forward strand.
GCCGCGCCGATGAGGAACACGATGACGCCCCGCGCCGCGTAGCCGAACCGGCCCAGTTTCACCACGGTGTCCTGGGTGCGGCGGCTCATCCAGCCCATCCTCAGGTAACGAGTGAAGTCCAGGCCGAAGGCCTGCACCACCAGGTAGATACCGGCCACGGCGATGACCAGGCCGGCGATGACCACGATGGGCTGGCCGCCGTGATGGGACATGATCGTCGCAGTGAGGTCCCGGGACGTGGTGTCGCTGGAGGCGGGGACCCGCCCGTCCCGTACGAACCAGTAGGTCGTGACGAACGCGATCGCGTAGCCCACGGCACAGCCGGCCGCCGCGAGCCGGTGGGCCTCGGTGGGATTCAGCCGGACGACGGCGGCCTGCCGATGATGATGTAGATGATGCCGCGGGCGACGAACCCCAGCCGGGCCAGCAAGTCGATCGCACTCGACCCGGCGACCCGGCGCGCCCCCGCCCTCCCCGGCGCCTGTAATCCCTGCGGTAAGAACTCCGGCGTCTTCCCATAACCGACATGCCCGGTCACCTCCGGCCCCCAAATCCCCCGGCACCACCGGTCTAAACCAGGTGCCGAACCCGTTCGCCCGCGCGCCTCTCGCGGCTTTTGTCAGTGCCTTGTGGCAGGATCTTCCGCAGGGTCTAAGGAGGTCTGCCTCGTGGGCAAGGCGAGTCGGCAGCGGCAGCTGAAGCAGGAGAAGGAGCGAAAGCAGCGGCGCGCGGCACAGCGCGGCATCCGGCACGAGCCGCCGCCCCAGGCAGGGCAGCCCCAGGCAGGGCAGCCCCAAGCAGGGCAGCCGTCTCAGCGGGGCCTTGCCGCCGTGGGTGTGGCGGAGGCCTTGCAGGCTCTAGCTCAGGGCCTGCCGGACCAGTTCATGCAGTGGGTGGATGCGCTGGCCGGCCAGCAGCAGGTACCCGGCTGGGACGCCACCGTCAGCCGTGAGCTGGTCAGTTACCTGCGCACCTCGGTGTCCGGCGCCTGGCGGCACGGCTGGCAGCCCGCTGAGCTGGTGCGCCATGCGGGCCGGGAGAGAGGTGACGCCCATGCCCGGATGGTCGCCGACATGATCGCCGATGAGATGCGCGGCTACGCCGCCGCCACCGTGGACGACCGCTGGCTGGCACAGTTGTCCGCCCTCGGGACCGAGGTGTGGTGGGGGAGTGACGCCACCTACCTCGGCCGGTGGCGCGGCCGGGAGGGAGGCAGCCCGCAGGCTGCCGTGATAACGGCGGTTCAGCTGCTCTTCGTGCTCGGCCACCTGCCGGTGCTGCCCCGGCTGTGCCCGCTGCCCGGTACGGTGCGGCCCGGCGCCACGGCCAGGCCGGGTGCCGCGGCGGGCGCGGAGCGGACCACTGATGAGCGTGTCCTCGGCAAGATCCGTGCCCTCTTGGCGAAGGCGGAATCCACGGAGTTCACCGAGGAGGCCGAGGCGCTGTCCGCCAGGGCGCAGGAGCTGATGGCGAAGTACAGCATCGACCACGCGCTGCTCGCGGCCGAGGCGGGCCGGAAGGACGAGCCAGCCAGTCGGCGGCTGCCGGTAGACAACCCCTATGAAGGGCCGAAGGCGCAGCTGCTCGAGGAGGTCGCCAAGGCCAACCGGTGCCGAGCCGTTTGGTACAAGAGCCTGGGGATGTCGGCGGTGATCGGCTTCCCTGCCGATCTCGACGCGGTTGAGCTGCTGTTCACCTCGCTGCTCGTGCAGGCGAACACCGCGATGCTGCGGTCCGGCGCGAAGCGGGATCGGTACGGCCGGTCGCGCACCCGGGCGTTCCGCCAGTCGTTCCTCATGTCCTACGCCATCCGGATCGGAGAGCGGCTGGCTGGGGCTACGGGGGAGGCGGAGCGCCAGGCGGCGGCCGAGGCGCCAGCCCGGAATTTGCTGCCTGTGCTCGCGGCCCGGCACCAGGCCGTCGACGACGCTGTCGATGAGATGTTCGGCGACAGCGTCTCGTATCACCGGTCTGGCCGCGTCAGCGACTCCGAAGGCTGGTATTCCGGCCGGGCCGCCGCCGACATGGCGTCGCTGCACGGTCACCGTGAGGTCACCGCCGAATCCGCCTGAGCAGTAAATCTGCCGCCCCTGCAGTCAGTGGCTGCTGGGACACCACGGCTCGCCGAAGTAGCGGCGGGGAACCGGGGGCTGCTCGGGGACCCGGAGGCCGTGCCGGCGCAGGAAGCCAGAAAACCAGCCGGGGCTGGTGAGNNCCCGCGTGCTGCCGCAGTTCGGCGGCCGCGGCGGAAAGGTCGAGGAGCTCGCTGAGGCTCTGATACTTGATCGCGGCTTCATGACACGGCGTCGTACTATGGCCGCGGAGGCGCTCTATGCAGGTCGTCGATTTCGTCATCACCGGCGGATGGCTGGCCTTCTGGATCTACTGGCTCGCCGCGGCTATCGGGGTCAAGTCCAGCCGCACCGGCCGCACCGGCTGGGCCCGGTTCGCCGGTTTCCGCGTCGGTATCATCATTGTCGTCCTGCTGCTGGTGCGAGGCGGGGGCTTCAAGAAGCATGCGGCCAACAGCGATCCATGGCTGCTGGGCATTGGCCTGGCCGTCTTCGTGCTGGGGCTGGCGCTGGCCATCTGGGCCCGGGTGTACATCGGCCGGAACTGGGGCATGCCGATGTCCCAGAAGGCCGATCCGGAACTCGTCACCACTGGCCCGTACCGGCGCGTCCGGCATCCGATCTACTCGGGCATCATCCTCGCGATGATCGGTACGGCGATCGCGGTCAGCCTCTACTGGCTGGTCGCGGCCGTATTGATCGGGGCGTACTTCATCTACAGCGCTACCGTGGAGGAGCGCTTCATGGCCGGCCGCTTCCCGGAGTCCTATCCGGAGTACAAGCGCTCGACCAAGATGCTGGTCCCCTTCGTCTTCTGAGCGCCCGGGGGCGATCAGCTGCCGGGAAGGCCGAGTTCCTCCGGAGTCGGCCAGTCGCCCGGCAGCGCGGCCAGCTGCCGCAGATAATCCGCACGGTCGAACAACCGCTTCTCGGCCAGCGAGCTCCAGACGGACTCGGTCACCGGACCCATGATCAGGTGCATCACGTTGTGCCAGTCGTAACCAAGCCCGGCAAGCCGCTGGACCGTCTGCCACGTCTCGGGCGGATCGTCGGCCAGGATCTGGTTGGCGATCACCTGATGGAGCGTGACGTGCAGCTGAGGGTTGAACGGCTCGCCGTCGGCGCCCGTCATCTCCTCGTGACGTTCGAGGGCCTCCGCCATGTCAAGATGCTGCGCCTCGAGCAGGAACGNNCGGCTCGTCGAACCAGCAGTCGGTGGCTTCCTCGGCCGCCCATCCGAAAATGCTCCCGGCCTGCTGCGGCCTCCCGGCCTGCTGCGGTCTCCCGGCCGGCCGGCGGCCTGATGCCGGACCCCGGCTACGGCCACGGCCAGGCGGCCGCCCGCGGCTCTTCGGACTCATGCCGCGATTGTCCCAGACATCCCCCAACGGCCGTCACCTGACCCGCTTCCATCTTCGACCGCCCGGCTTCCAGCCCGCCGTGAAAGACCCGCGACCCTGACCACGACGATGGACCATTGACGTTGCTCGAACAACCACGATGGACCATCGTCGTGGCTCGCGCGCGGAAGCAGGGCAGCACGGGCGTGCAGAATGGGGCGGCCGGGATTCGCGGGACGGCTAACCTGCGCCGGGGACGTCCTTTATCGCGGAGGGTAACCGGGCGAACGCTAGTAATGAACGCTACTAAGTGAGCAGTACTTAGGTCGCAGCGTCGGCGTCGGTCCTGGCCTCGTTCTTCGACGTGGCCGAGGGGGCCGGCGCCGTCCGGGCGCGGATGGCCGGGACCATGAACGACGCCGCGAACGCCGCCAGGATCAGCGCGGTGGCCACCTCGAAGGCCCGGGAGTATCCGTCGTTGAGGGCCGCGGCCTGCGACAGCACAGGCCGGCCGCCGGCCAGCACGGACCGGCTGCCGGCCAGCACGGACCGGCTGCCGGCCAGGGCGGCGCGGGTCCGGTCGGTGGCCACGGTGGCCAGGACGGCCAGGCCGAGGGAGCCGCCTATCTGCCGCGCGGTGTTGAGCACGCCCGAGGCCAGCCCGGCCTNNGTAGGAGGCGTGCGGGCTGATCGTCGACAGCCAGGCAAACCCTCCGGCCGCGACCAGCGTGCCGGCCTGCAGCAGCGGACGGACCCCGACGCGCGGCAGGATGCGGGAGCTGGCCTGGGCCCCGATCATGATGGTCACGCCCATCGGCAAGAAGGCCAGGCCCGTTTTCAGGGCGCTGTCACCCAGCACGTTCTGCAGGTACAGCGAGAGGAAATACCACATCGAGAAGAAGGCCGCCCCGACCAGGAACATCACGATGTTCGCCCCCGACAGCGACCGCGACCGGAACAGCCGGAACGGCATCAGCGGCGCGCTCGCCAGCCGCAGCTCGATGACCGCGAACGCCGCGAGCAGGATCACCGCCGCCCCGAGCAGCGACAGCGTCCGCGCGCTGCCCCACGGGTGCGTGTCGG
>PMOU01000332.1 GCA_003161205.1 Actinomycetota bacterium
TTGGTGGTTCCGGTGGCGGTGGTGAGGTACTCGCCGCCGGTGTCGATGATGCCGACGCTGACCCGCTGGCCGGCCAGCGGCTTGTACGCGGTTCCGGTGTCGAACGGAAGGTAGCTGAGCGTGCCGGTCACCGTGTCCCAGTCGCCGTAGCTTACGGGGTTCACGCTCAGCTTGGCCGACAGCCTGATCGGGTCGGTCACTTGGGTCAGGATCACGGTCGCGCTGCCGGCCGCCTGGTCGCTGGTCGCCGCCAGCCCCACGTCGACGAAGCCGCTCCCGGTGGCCGATACCTGGGCGGTGAAGTTCCCGTCGGCGTCGGTGGTCAGCTGCTGGCTGGCCCCCCAGCTGGTGCCGAGCGTGAGCGGGCCGGTCGCGTACGGGGTCGTGGTGCCGTCCGGGGCCAGGATCGAGGCCGTCCCGCTGAGGTTGACGGTGGGGCTGTAGTCGTAGCCCACCTTGGTGTGGTCGGCGGTCAGCGTGATCTGCGGCTCGTCGAGGAAGGAGAGCGTGCCGACGTCGGTGCCGCTCTGCGTCGTCTGGTCGGCGAAGGTGACGTCCACGCTGACGTTGTAGACGCCGAGCGCCAGCTCGGCCTCGGTGATCGGCATGGCCACGGACCAGGTGGACTCGATGTACGACGGGCCGGTCGACGACGACGTGATCTCGGTCAGCGCCGGGTCAAGTGCGTCGACCGAGCTGCCGCTGGCGACCAGGTGCGTGGTCACCGCCGTGATCGGCGTATTGGAGTAGAGGACGACCGTCAGCTTCCCGACGTCGGTCGCGGGACTCCCGACCGACACAACGCCGAACTGGCCGTGCTGGCCGAGCCGACGGCGCGCGCGGGGGCGGCGGAAAAGAAGGCCATCACGACTATTGCCAGCGCGGCGACGACGGAAAGGGGGCGAATCACCGAGAAACCATATAGGAACACATCAATCCCCGACAATGGTTATTGGGGCTAATTGTGAGAGTCAGTTGCCAGGCTGTGCAATCGTCGCGGCCGGTGCCCAGGTCAGGCCGCCGTTGAACGTCATCCAGATCTGGCGCAGCGACGTGTCCACCGGCAGCGCGACGCCCTGCTCGTTGGTCGTCATGCCGACGTAGCTGAACCCGCTGACCGGGGCGCCATTACCGGTCGCGCTGCTCGGCTTCCACCGTTCGGTGCCGGCCGGCAGCACGTAGATCCCGGTCGTGGTGGCCAGCGTGAGGGTGCCGTTCGGGGCCGCCGCCAGCGACGTCATGGTGCCGAAGTTGCTGGCATCCACGTTCGACCCGGCGGCGGCGGGCAGCGGAGTCCAGAGTTGGCCGCTGTCGTCGGATGTCCACACGGTGGGCAGCGAGGTGGCGGAGAGCCCATTGCAGGCCATCACCAGCTTGCTGGAGTTAACCAGGGCGAGCTGCGCCGCTCCCGGTAGCCCGTCGGGCTGCGGCGGGTAGCCGGGCTCGCAATCCGCGGTTCCCGCCACCGACCAGGTGCCGCCGATGGGACCCGAGTAGAGCGTCCCGTCCGGTGCCAGCAGGTAGCCGTTGGAACCGGAGAGCTCAAGCACCGCCGCCGCCGGGTTGCCGCCGTTGGTGAGACCGCTGGTGGCGCCGCCGACCGGCTTCCAGTCGTCACTGCCGGCGGGGGCCGTCATCAGCGTGTAGCGGGTGCAGTCCTGTGCGAAGGTGGGCGAGGAAACATTGCTCGGGGTTGAGCACGTCGCGAACAGCGCGTACGCCCGGCCGTCGGACGCCTCCAGGTCGGTGACCCGCTGTCCGCCGGTTTTGACCTGGTGCCAGTGGTTACCCTCGTCGTCGGTCGCCCACAGCTCGGGGCCGAAGGCCCAGCCGAACGCGTTGTTGAGGAACCTGATCCCGCTGACCCCGGCCGCCCCGCTCGGGCCGCTCGGACCGCAGACCACGGTCGCGGTGTCGGCCCCGACCGCGCGGGCGGGACAGACCAGGTGGCGGTTGCTGCTGCGCAGGCCGACCTTTCTCATCGGCGCGGTCATCGTCGTGTTCTGGGTGGTCTGCGCGATCTTCGGGCACCAGATCGCGCCGGACAACCCACTGGCCCAGAACCTGCTCTCGGCCAACACCGCCCCGGCCGCGTCGCACTGGTTCGGCACCGACCCGCTCGGCCGGGACGTGCTGTCCCGGGTTCTGGTCGGGGCCAGGAGCATCCTGGTCATCACCCCGCTGGCCACCGTGCTCGGCACCGTCTTGGGCACCGCGCTCGGGCTGGCCATGGGCTACTTCGGCGGTGCCGTCGACCTGGTCGCCGGACGGCTTGTCGAGGCCGTGCTGGCGCTGCCCGCGGTGATCATCGCGTTCCTGTTCATCGTCGCGCTCGGCCCGTCCACGGTGACGCTGATCATCGTCATCGGCTTTATCTTCACGCCGCTGATCGCCCGGACGGTCCGGGCGGCGGTGCTGACCGAGCGGAACCTTGACTACCTGTCCTCCGCCCGGCTGCTCGGCGAGAGACCGCTCCGGATCATGTTCCGCGAGATCTTGCCCAACGTCATGCCCGCGATCCTGGTCGAGTTCACGGTGCGGCTCGGCTACGCGATCTTCACGGTGGCCACGCTGTAGTTCCTCGGCTTCGGCATCCAGCCGCCCACGCCCGACTGGGGCGCGGACATCGCGGCCAACTACAGCGGCCTGCTGGCCGGCTTCTGGTGGCAGACCCTGTTCCCGGCGCTCGCCATCGC
>PMOU01000251.1 GCA_003161205.1 Actinomycetota bacterium
GGTGTTCTTGAAGTCCCACCTGGCATAGTCGGTGAACCCCGCGTGCTGCGGGTGAACGCCGAGGCGCTCGTCGAACGGGATGTACATCGCGGTTGCCGCGTCACGCCAGGCCGCGGCCTCCTCCGTGGTAACGCCGAGCTTCTCCGCCACGGCGGGCACTCTTACCACTAGATCCGCGGCGCAGGCCAGGTTCCGCTGCGCCATCAGGTTGGTGTAGATGTTGTTGTCCTTGACCGCGCTATACTCGTCCGGCCCGGTGACGCCCTCGATCCGGAACCGGCCGGCGGCATCGTGCTGGCCGAGCGAGCGCCACAGCCGGGCCGTCTCGACCAGCAGCTCCAGGCCGGCCTCCTGCTGGAACGCCTCGTCTTCGGTGGCGTCCAGGTAGCGGAGGACGGCGTCGGCGATGTCGGCGTTGATGTGGAACGCGGCCGTCCCGGCGGGCCAGTAGCCGGAGCATTCCTGGCCGCGGATCGTCCGCCACGGGAACGCCGCTCCGGCCAGGTTGAGGTCGGTGGCGTGCTGCTTGGCGTCGGGCAGCACCGAGTGCCGCCAGCGCAGCGCGTCGGCCACGGCGGACGGATGGGTGTAGGTGAGCACGGGCAGCACGAAGCTCTCGGTGTCCCAGAACGTATGCCCGTCGTAGCCGGTCCCGGTCAGCCCCTTGGCCGCGATCGGCCGTTGCTCCGCCCGGGCCCCGGCCTGCAGGATGTGGAACAGCCCGAAACGCACGGCCTGCTGGATCTCGGCGTCGCCCTCTACCTCGACGTCCGCGCCTTCCCAGAACTCGTCCAGGTAGGCCCGCTGCTCGGCCAGCATGCCGTCCCAGCCGGTCAGGTGCGCGGCCGCGAGCGCGCCGACCACCTGATCGATGACGGCGGGCCGGGACCGCTCGCTCGACCAGCCGTAGCCGATGTACTTCACGATGTGCAGCTGTTCGCCGGCCGCCACCTCGGCCGCCACCGTGACCCGGCCCAGGTCGGGATACGACTCCGTCCGGCAGGCCATCTTGGCCGGCCCGGTTATCTCATGCGACATGCCGGCCGCGATCCGGAGCCCGCTGACGCGCGTCTTGTGCACGAGCAGCGCGCGGGACGGATTCCCTTCGTAGGATTCGTGCTCCTCGCTGACCAGCGGTGACTGCAGGATGGCCGACAGGCGGGGGTCCTTGCCCGCGGCCGGCAGCTCCTCGTTGGCGACGATCTCGGACTGCAGCACGAGCCGCAGCGTCTTGTCCACCGGCTCGACCGTGTAGCTGACCGCGGCGATCGCGCGCTGGGTCAGCGACACCATCCGCACCGACGTCACCTTGATCCTGGCCCCGGACGGGGAGGACCACTCGACCTGCCTGGTCAGCGTGCCTGCCTGCAGGTCAAGGACCCGCTCGTGGGAGTGCAGGGTGCCGTACCTGATGTCGAAGGGCTCGTCGTCGACCAGCAGCCGGATGATCTTTCCGTTGGTGACGTTGATGACGGTCTGCCCGTCATCGGGAAAGCCGTAGCCGGCCTCTGCGTACGGCAGCGGCCGCACCTCGTAGACCGAGTTCAGGTAGGTGCCGGGCAACCCGTGCGGATCACCTTCGTCGAGGTTGCCGCGCAGCCCGATGTGCCCGTTCGACAGAGCGAAGATCGATTCGCTCTGGGCCAGAAGACCCAGGTCAAGCCGGTTCTCGACGAGCCGCCACGGCTCCGTCCCGTAGGCGGACTGCTTGATCATCGGGCGTCCCCGCCGTCTTGCTTGAGGAGATCCGCGACGTCTTTGACCACGATGTCCGCTCCGTGCTGCTTGAGCTGTTCGGCCTGGCCGACCCGGTCGACGCCGACCACGAGGGCGAAGTGACCGGCGTGGCCCGCGGCCACGCCGGACTGGGCGTCCTCGAAGACGACCGCGCGGCTGGCCGGCACCTTGAGTTCTTCTGCCGCGGCCAGGAACGTGTCCGGCGCCGGCTTTCCGCGCAGGCCGCGTTCCTTGGCGACCACCCCGTCCACCCGGACGTCGAACAGATCCGCGATACCGGCGACCTTCAGCACCTGCACGGTATTCGCGCTGGCCGAGACGATCGCGGTGCGGATTCCTTTGTCCCTGACCGCATGGATGTAGCTGATCGTGCCGTCGTAGACCTTGACGCCGCCCGAGGCGATCTTGGCGAGGACCAGATCGTTCTTGCGGTTGCTCAGCCCGTACAGGGTCGGCGTGCCCGGCGCGTCATCCGGCGATCCCTCCGGCAGGTGGATGCCGCGGGACTCCAGGAACGACCTGGTGCCGTCCAGCCTCGGCATGCCGTCGACGTATTCGTCGTACTCATGGGAGTCGAACGGGACGAACTCGGTTCCGGTCTGCTTGGCGTGCTCCCGGAGGAACTCGTCGAACATTTCCTTCCAGGCCGCCGCGTGCACCACCGCGGTCTGGGTCACCACGCCGTCCATGTCGAACAGGCAGGCCGCTACCCCGTCAGGAAGCCCGAGCATTCGCCCCTCCGCGGAAATCATGCCGGCACGTCCGGCTTGGCTACGCCGGGAAGTCCGGCTTGTCCTCTGGAACTTCGAGATCAGCCTTGGCCAGTTCCTCGATGTTGACATCTTTGAAGGTGACGACGCGCACGTTCTTCACGAACCTGGCGGGCCGGTACATGTCCCACACCCAGGCATCCCGCATCGTAACCTCGAAGAAGACCTCACCGTTATCACTTGACCGGACGTTCAGCTCGACATCATTCGTGAGGTAGAAACGGCGCTCGGTCTCGACCACGTGCGTGAACAACCCGACGACGTCGCGGTACTCGCGATAGAGCTGAAGCTCCATCTCCGCCTCGTATTTCTCAAGGTCCTCCGCACTCATGACTCCATTCTCCTCTCATCCTGCCCCGGCGCACCCGCCGGGCTCAGCCCCGAGGCCACCAGGGCCGCCGCAGCCGCCACGGAGCCAGCGTCAGCCGCCACCATGGGCGGNNGCCGTAGCCACCAGCCCCGCGGCGCCCGGCAGGCCCGCCGCCCTGACCACGTTCACGAACGAGTACCGGTGCACCGGGCAGGGCCCGTGCTCCGCCAGGGCGCGTACATGCTCATCGGTCACGTATCCCTTATGCCGCTCGAAGCCATATTGGGGATAACGTTCATGCAGGTCCCGCATCATCCGATCCCGGCTGACCTTGGCGATGACCGAGGCCGCGGCCACCGAGGCGGTGACCCGATCGCCCTTCCAGACCGCCAGCGCGGGCGCGCCGAGGCCGCGGACCGGGAAGCCGTCGGTGAGCACGTAGCCCGGCTTGGCGCGCAGGCCCGCGAACGCGCGGCGCATGCCCGAGACGTTGCAGACGTGCAGTCCTGTGGCGTCGATCTGATCCGAGCCGATGACGACGACGTGCCAGTCGATGGCCCGGCGCAGCACCTCGACGTAAACATCCTCCCTGGCCTGCGGAGACAGCAGCTTAGAGTCGGCCAAGCCGCGCATGCGCGGGATGGCGGCGGGCTCGAGGACCACGGCCGCGACCACCAGCGGCCCGGCGCAGGCACCCCGGCCTGCCTCATCGATACCGGCCACGGGAGCGAAACCGGCCCGGCCGAGCACGGTTTCGTACGCCGCCAGTCCCCCGTCACGCCTGGGCGTGTAGCCCGGGTACCTCGGGTAAAGCCTCCCGCCCGGGACCGGGACCGGGACCGGGATGTGGGCCGGGGCTCCGGCCGGGGCTCCGGCCGGGGCTCCGGGCGGAGAGGGGCGTGGAGGGTCCGGTGGGACGGAAGAGGTTGGGGGAGCCAAAGGGGCCAGGCTGCTGGCTGATGGCACACCAGGAGAGCGGGTCATGACAGTGGGAAGGGTACGCCACTTCCCTCAGTCGCGCCGACCAGGCCGCAGAGCCGCAGGCCCGGAGGCCGGAGTGGCCGGCCCCCGGAGGGCGGAGCGACAGGCCCGGGAGGCCCGGGAGGCCCGGCCGCCGCACACGCACGCCGGCGCCGCGTACTCAGCCAGCCGCCATTACACTCAACCAGTCGCTGCACCACGCCTCCACGCCCCGCACGGCCGCCCCGCGCGGTTCGCGCCGTCCGGCACGTTCCCTTCCCGCCTCCTGAACCTCCCTGACCACACAAGCCTCACACGCTCGGGGCAGCAGCAGCTTTTCGTGGTTGTTTTAGGCTCGATGGCTGATTTGGGGTGCTATAGCCCACCCAGGCAACCAATAAGCCCGAATCAACCAAGATCATTCTGAAGCATCCAGTTTGTCGGTGCCGAGCGGCACACTGTGCGGCATGGAACGTCATCTTCCCCCTGCACTGCGCAACCACGCCCGGTACCAGTCCGGCGTGATCTCACGCCCGCAAGCCCTCCGGGCCGGGCTCACCGCCGACACGATCAAATTCCGGATCGGCAGCGGCCGCTGGCGGCAGATGCACCGCGGCGTCTACGCGACCTTCAGCGGCGAGCCGAGCCGGAACGCACTGCTGTGGGCAGCGTTGATCTCAGTCGGCCACGGCGCGGTCCTCAGCCATGAGACCGCGGCCGAACTTCAGGGGCTCACCGATAAGCGGGCCGATCTCATCCACATCACGGTGCCGAGCCCGCGTCATCTCGTTGCAGTTCCCGGGGTGACCCTGCACCGGTCGACGCGTGCCCTCGACATCGTGCAGGGTCACATGTATCCACCGCGGACCACGGTCGAGGAGACCGTCCTNNCTGCGGACGGCCATGAGCGCACGGAAGAAGCTGCGCTGGCGGGCGGACCTGGACGAGCTCATCGTGGCCGCGGCGGGCGGTGACCATTCGGTCCTGGAGTTCCGGTATCACCGCGACGTGGAACGTGCTCATGGCCTGCCGGAGCCCGCCCGGCAGGTGCCGTTCACCGGAC
>PMOU01000274.1 GCA_003161205.1 Actinomycetota bacterium
CGGCCGTCATCGAGGAAGCCAAGAAGTGCACCGAATCCGGTGAGCCGAAGGTGCTCCTGACCGCGCTGTGCGGGCACGGGCACTTCGACATGGCCGCCTACGAGCGCTACCTGTCCGGTGAGATGACCGACTTCGAGCTGTCGCAGGAGCGCATCGACGACGCCCTCACCCGGCTGCCGGTGGTTGGCTGAGGGGATGAACCACGACCGTTCGGCGTAAAAATTTACGGCGGGAACGGACCGCGGCGGCCAGGTCAGTCAGGACCGCGGCGGTGGTCTCGAAGTCCATGCACGCATCGGTGACGCTCTGGCCGTAGGTCAGGGTGGCCGGCGGGCCCGGCTCCTGCTTGCCCTCGCGCAGGAAACTCTCGAGCATCACGCCGGTCAGGCCGTACTCGCCGCCCGCCACTTGCTCGGCGATCGCGGTCGTGACCAGCGGCTGGCGGCGGTGGTCCTTGCCGCTGTTGCCGTGGCTCGCGTCCACCATCAGGCGGCGCGGCAGGCCGGCCCCGGCGATCAGGTCCAGGGCCTTGGCCACGTGGCTGGCCTCGTAGTTCGGGCCGCCGCGCCCGCCGCGCAGGATCACGTGGGTGTCCGGGTTGCCCGCGGTCGTCACCACCGCGGCGGCGCCGTTATGGGTGACGCCGAAGAACGTGTGGCCGGCGGCCGCGGCCCGGCACGCGTCCACCGCCACCTGGACGTCTCCGTCGGTGCCGTTCTTGAACCCCACCGGCATCGACAGGCCCGAGGCGAGCTGACGGTGGACCTGGCTCTCGGTGGTCCGGGCGCCGATCGCGCCCCAGGTCACCGTGTCCGCGATGTACTGCGGCGTGATCGGGTCGAGCCATTCGCAGCCCACCGGCAAGCCGAGGGTGACGATGTCGCTGAGCAGCCGCCGCGCCGTCCGCAGGCCGCGGTGCACGTCGTGCCGGCCATCCATGCCCGGGTCGTTGANNCCGCGTAGTCGAGCGCCGCGGCCGGGTCGTGGACCGAGCAGGGGCCGGCGATCACCAGCAGGCGGTCGTCGGACCCGTCGAGCACGGCGCGGACGTCGGCGCGGGTCCGCTCCACCATCGCCATCGCCGCTTCGGTCAGCGGCAGCTCGTCGAGCAGGGCCGCAGGCGAAAGGAGCGGCTCGTAGCCGACGATGCGGGTATCGGAAGTGCTGGTCTTCCCGGCGCTAGCATTCCCGGCGGTGGGCATCAGGCGGATCTCCTCCTGGGCGGGCCGCTGCCCGAATCCCGGGAGCCAGCACACCCATAGCGACAGACGACTGTATCTGTCTTACTGGCTCCAGGCGGTGGTAAGCGCAGGCGAGCACGCCTGACTCCGCCCGGAGCCAGGGTAAAGCGCCAATACCACCTCAACACGGCACCGATGCTACTCCCCTGGCGGGCGCTCCCTGGCACGAGATACGGAAAAGGCGGTTATCGCGCCGCAAACCGCCGCTGAGCTGGCNNTAGTTCTCAGACTGAACCATCACGCTGTTCCCACGTACACCGCCGACGATGACGGGGCGTGTACAGAGCGACACCGAGGTCGCGTTCGGGGCCTAAGGCCGGGGCCATTCTTCGACAGCTAGGAGGCACCGTCTTGGCGCGCCCGTTGATCACGCCTGCCATCGCCGGACCGGCCGGCGCCGGCACTGCGCAGACCGGCACTGCCGGGAACGGGACCGCCGCGACCGGCCCTGTGCGAGTCGGCCTTGTGCGAGTCGGCCCTGTGCGAGCCGGGACCGCGCGGCGGGCGGCCCGGCGGTGGGGCCTGCTGCTCGCGGCGGGCTGGCTCGTTCAGGCGGGGCTGCGGGTCTGGTTCAGCCGCGCGCAGGTCACGCCGCTGGCCAATCCCGACGAGACCGCGTACCTGATCGCCGCGCGGGTCCTGGCGGGCGGGCCGGGCGTCAACTTCTCGAACTCGACTCTGTACCAGGGCGGCTATCCGCTGCTGATCTCGCCGGTGTACTGGTTCACCAGCAACCCCGTGCGCGTGTACCACGCGGTGCTGACGATCAACGCGGCCATCAGCGCCCTGGTGCTGCCGCTCGGCTACCTTGCCTCCCGCAGGCTCGGGCTTGACCGCCCGGCCGCCTACGCCGTAGCCACGGTCACGGCCCTGCTGCCCGCCGGGTTCTTCTACAGCGAGTTCGCGATGACCGACGCGATCTTCCCGGTCATCACGCTGGCCTGGCTGCTGGCCGTGCACAGCTGGCTGACCGCCACCTCACCGCGCGCCCGGTACGCGGCGGCCGTCGGGTCCGCCCTGCTGGCCGGGTACGCCTACGCGGTCCACTCCAGGGGCCTGGTGCTGCTGCTCGCCCTGGCGGCGGTGGGCGTCCTGATCGCCTGGCGCCGGCCCGCGGCCCGCGGCGCCGCGGCGGCCGCGGGACTGACCGCGGTGCTCGCCGTCGGCGCGGTGCAGGTGCTGAACCACCACCTCATCGCGAGAATCTACCCGGACGGCATCCGAAGCCTGACCGGACAGCTGGTGAGCAGTCTGACCAGCCATTACGGCGCGCTCCATGTGGCCGAGATGGCCGTCGGCGAGGGATGGCGGATCACGCTCGACAGCTGGGGCCTGGCCGGGATCGGCCTGATCGCCGCCGTGGCCGCGATCGCGCGGCGTGGCCTGCGCGCCGACCTGAGGATCATGGCGGCGCTTACGGTGGTGGTCACCGTGCTCATCGCCGGGATCGCGCCCGCCGCGCTGCCGTCCAGCCAGTCCTCGACCTGGGCGTCCGGGCGGTACCTGGACGGCATGATCGTCACGTTCTTCCTCGTCGGCGCGGTCGTCCTGCTGCGGGCCAGTGCCTCACAGATCCTCGGCTACGCGGCCGTCGTCACCGGGCTCACCGTCCTGGCCGCGGTGACGGTCGCGGTTTACGCAGGCACGTCCCTGTCCACGGCCGGGTTCGGAAGCGGGTTCAACTTCGCCGAGCCGGCCGTGCTGACCCAGGGCTGGACCCAGGCCAGCGTCCCGGTGGCGACCGCGCTAGCGCTCGGCCTGCTCGGCTGCTGGATCACCCTGGCGCTTGTCGTGCGCCGCTGGCGCGGTGTCCTGCAAGCCGGCGGCCTCGGGTTCCTCGGGCTGGCCGTGGCGGCGGTAAGCCTGGTGGCCGTGACCCAGATGACCAGCCACATCAGCCAGCCCGCGGCGTCGGCGCAGACGGCGTACACGACCAAGCTGGTGACCGCGGCCGGACTGAAACCGGGCGAGCAGATCGCCATCGCCTCCGACGTCCCCTGGGAGCTCTGGGTACCGCAGGCATTCACGATCTCGTGGACGGAGCTTCAGTCCTTCAAGCCGCCCAGCCCGCCGCCGGCCGGCGTCACCGTGGTCGAAACAGTCTGGCCGAACGGGCAGCGCGCCAGCGCGAGCTGGCCGGCTGCCCCGCGGGGCTGGCGGATCGCCGCCACCGACCGGTCCGACGGCCTGGTCATCTGGCGTCAGGAGTGAGCGCGGCTCAGACACCAGCTCCCTAGCCCGAAGTTTCGTCAGCTG
>PMOU01000043.1 GCA_003161205.1 Actinomycetota bacterium
GGGCCGGACACCGGGCGCGTCGTCATCAAGACGAGCCGGGCCGGGCTCGCCGCGAAGGCCGGACATGACCTGACCATTGAGTTCACCCGGTGGTCGGCGCAGGTCGAGGTGCCCGGCGACGACGCCGGCGGGGTNNGGGCCGGCTCGGCCAGCTTCACCTCGGCCAAGATCGCCCGCTTCGGGGCCAGCGGCGGTGCCATCGAGGGCACCCTCACCCTCAACGGCCAGACCCAGCCGCTCCGGCTGCAGGTGAACGCGCCGGGGGAGGGCCGGTACCGGGGGAGCGCCACCGTGACGCAGTCGGCGTTCGGGATCAAGCCGTACAGCGGCTTCTTCGGCGCGCTCAAGCTCCGCGACGACGTCGCGGTGGAGTTCGAGGTAGATCTGGCCAAGGCGTGAAGTTCCTCGTCATCTGGAAGCTGGACCTGTCGTTGCTCTCCCCGCACGTGGCGTCCGCCGTCGCCCGGATGCCCGCGTACGCCCGGCCGCTCGAGCGGACCGGGCAGGTCGCGGCGCGGTATCACATCGTCGGTGCGCACGGCGGCGCCTGGCTCTACGACGTCACATCGCACGAGGAACTCGAGCGGCTGATCGCCATGATGCCGATCTACAACTTCGCGCACTACACCCTTTATCCGCTGGCCGATATGCCCGATTGGGACGAAACGGGCGCCGGTCTAACCGGCCAGGCCGATCCGGGCGCCCAGGCGGATCCGGCCGGCCCAGCCGCGGATTAGTCCCCAGTCCCAAATACCCCAATTTTCCCGCCGAGCACAGCTGTTATTTTTCTCGAATCACGGATTGCGCGAATCCGCTATCCGGCGAATACTCGGATAAAGCTCCCGCGAGAACAAGGAAGTTTCCGGGTCGGAGGTGACCGTGGCCGGTTATCAGAATGTGGCGCAACGGAACCTGAGCTGCGCTATCCGCATTAAGGAGCGGCGCCGCGAACTCGGGCTGACCCAGGCTGAGGTGGTGGAGCGCGTCGCCCGGTACGGCTCGCGGCTCTCCAACCAGGCCCTCAGCGCGATCGAGAACGGCCGCCGCCTCGCGGTCGGGCGGCTGCCCGACCTGGCCGGGGCGCTCGACTGCACGGTGACCTACCTGATCGGCCTGACCGCCGACCCGCACCGCTGGCAACCCGACCTACCCCAACCCCGCGACCCGGCCCCAGCCCCACCCCGAGCTGCAGCCCCGTCCGCCCCCGCCTCCCCGCGTCATCGCAGCTGGATCCTCGGCCCCGATGTACCGGACATGTCCGGCGAATTCAGGAGCCGGGCTCCGCGCCCGCATCCGTCCCAGAGCCCGCGATGAGAATGTCCCGGGCCTGCGCCACCGCCCTGCCGTTCCTGCTCGCGGCCGCCGTCACCGCGTGCGGCTCTACGTCCTCCTCCGCTCCCGCGGCCGGCCCGTCCAGCAGCGCGCCGGCCCAGCTCACCCTGTACACCTCGGTCACCCAGAACACGGTGACGGCGGTGCTGGGCGGCTTCGAAAAGCTCCATCCCGGCCTCAAGGTCAGCGTGTTCCGCGCCACCACCGGCCAGCTCAACGCGCGGATCGCCGCCGACCAGCATTCCGGCGGCCTGCGCGCCGACGTGATCTGGGGCACCGACCCGCTCTCGATGGAGTCCTACGCGCAAGACGGCTTGTTCCAGCCCTGGCCGCTGCCGAACCTCACTGGCGTGCCGCCCCAGGACAAGACCACGTACTTCTGGGGCACCCGCGAGCTCTACCTGGTCATCGTGGCGCACAAGGGCCTGTCACCGATGCCGGCGTCCTGGACGGACCTGACCAGCCCGGCCTACAAGGGCAAGGTGGCCCTCCCGGATCCGGCCGCGGCGGGATCCGCCTTCGCCGCGCTCGGCTACTTCGCCACCGCGCCGGGCTTCAGCATGAACTTCTACGACAAGCTGAAGGCCAACGGCGCGGTTCAGGTCAGCACCGTGCCCGAGGTCGTCACCGACGTGGCCGAAGGCCGGTACCAGCTCGGCATCACGCTGGACTCCGAGGTCCGTGCC
Source organism: Actinomycetota bacterium (assembly GCA_003161205.1). Next base: position 2,019 of record PMOU01000043.1, read on the forward strand.
GCCATCAAGGAGGGCTCGCCGGTGGTCATGGACTGGCCGGCCGACGGCGCGATCGGCCTGTACAGCCCGATCGCGGAAACCACGGCCGCCAAGGGAGCCGACGGCACGGCCGCGCAGGAACTGCTGCGCTACGTCCTGTCCACCCCGGGACAGACGCTGATCGGCAAGACCGGCTGGCAGCCGGTCCTGCCCGGCGTCGCCGGGCCCGCGCGTCCGGCCGGCTCAACCGAGGTCTACCCCGACTGGACCACGCTGTTCGGTAAGCAGACCCAGATCCTGCAGCAGTACCAGGCCATCTTCGGGGCCTGAGGCCGGTGCGCGCCCCCGCCGCTGTCACTACCCTCCGCGCCGCCGCTCGCGCCGCCATCCCTCGCGGCGTCACTCGCGGCCCCCCTCGCGCCGCTATCCCTCGCGCCGCCACCGTGGCCGCCGCGGTGGCGGTGGCCGGCCTGATCGCCGCGCTGGTGGGGGTGCCGCTGGTCAGCCTGGCCCGTATCGCGGCCGGCGGCGGCCTGGCCGGCATCGGTCGGGCGCTGAGCGCGCCGCAGGCCCGGGTGGCCATCGGTCACACCGTGGCGGTGGCGGGCGCGGTCACGGTGCTGGACAAGTCG
>PMOU01000334.1:0-4019 GCA_003161205.1 Actinomycetota bacterium
GTGGTGATCACCGGCACGCTGGCCGAGCTCAGCCGCGACGAAGCCGCGGAGGCGGTCCGGCAGGCCGGCGGCAAGGTGACGTCCTCGGTGTCCAAGAAGACCGGCTTCGTGGTCGCGGGCGAGAACGCCGGCTCCAAGTACGACAAGGCCGTCGAGCTAGGCGTCACCATCCTCGACGAGGCCGCCTTCCGCCTCCTCCTCACCGAAGGCCCCGAAGCCGTCCGCCCCGACCCCGCCCAGGCGCAGGGCAATTTACCGTGGACAGCTGCTGTGCTATAGCACGGCTAAATGTCCACGGTCATGGTCCGGTGCTGGTCTCGGCTAGCCTGCGGGTGAGGTAGCGGCGCTCGGCGTCGGTGCTGGTCAGCTCCAGCGCTTCGGCGTACGCGGCGGCGGCCTCGGTGTTGCGGCCCAGGCGGCGGAGAAAGTCGGCCCTGGTCGCGGGCAGCAGGTGATAACCGGCCAGCTGACCCGAGGCCGTCAGCGCCTCGACCAGTTCGAGGCCGGCGGCCGGCCCGCGGGCCATCCCGACCGCGACCGCGTAGTTCAGCTCCACCACCGGAGTCGGCACGAACGAAACGAGCTGGCGATACAAGGCGGCGATCCGCGGCCAGTCGGTGCTGGCCGCGGTCGGCGCGGTGGCGTGGCAGGCGGCGATGGCGGCCTGCACCTGGTACGGACCGGGCTGTCCGCGCCGCACTGCCGCAGCCAGAATCGCTACCCCCTCCTCGATCGCGGCGCCGTCCCACCACGAACGGTCCTGGTTCTCCAGCGTTATCAGGTCACCGGCGGCGTCCACCCGCGCCGAACGCCGTGCGTCGTGCAGCAGCATCAGGGCCAGCAGTCCGGCCGCCTCCGGCTCCTCGGGCATCAGCCGGTTCAGGACCCGGGCCAGCCTGATCGCCTCGGCGCTGAGGTTCTGCCGGACCAGATCGGCGCCCGCGCTAGCCGCGTAACCCTCGTTGAACAGCAGGTAGAGCACGCTGAGCACGCCGGGCGTGCGTTCGGGCAGCAGGTGCGCCGGAGGTACCCGGTAGGGGATTCGCGCGTGGGCGATCTTCTGCTTGGCCCGGACCAGCCGCTTGGCCATCGTCGGCTCGCTGGCCAGGAACGCCCGGGCGATTTCCGCGGTGGTCAGCCCGGCCAGCATCCGCAGCGTCAGCGCCACCCGGGCCTCGAGTGAGAGGGCGGGATGGCAGCAGGTGAACATCAGCCGCAGCCGGTCGTCGGGAACGCCGCTGTGGTCCGTCTCGCGGTGGTAATCCGGATCCGGATCCGGCTCGGCCGAGGTGGCGGCGACCTCCCGGAGTTTGGCGGCTCCGACCGCTTTCCTGCGCAGCACGTCGATGGCCCGGTTGCGGGCGGTCGTGGTCAGCCACGCGCCCGGCCGGCCCGGGATGCCGTCCTTCGGCCAGCGCTGCAGGGCCAGCGCGAACGCGTCTTGCGCGCACTCCTCCGCGAGGTCCCAGTCGCCGGTGGTCCTGATCAGCGTCGCGACGACCCGGCCCCACTCGTCCCTGAAGGCCGCGTCAACCGCGGTCCGGACGGCCTGGATGTCGGTACTCATGCGCGGGCGGCCTCCTTATTGCTGACAGCCTTCCTCCGAACCCACCCTAGGATGGCGTGCATGCCNNGACCACCTCGCGCCCCAGCTGGATCAGATAATCACGGCGGTCGCGCAGGTCCAGGAGGTTACCGCCGAGGGCATCCCGCCGACCTCGCACGCGACCGGCCTGACCAACGTATTCCGCGACGATGAGCCGCGTCCGTGCCTGACCCCAAAGCAAGCGCTGTCCGGTGCGCCCGCGGTGGAACAGCAGCGGTTCAAGGTGCCGCGGATCCTGGGGGAGGACTAAGCGGATGTCAACCGAACTCACCCGCATGACCGCCGCGGAGTTGTCGGCTGCCCTGGCCGCGAAACAGGTCTCCGCGACCGAGGTCACCCAGGCGCACCTGGACCGGATCGCCGCCGTCGATGACCGGGTGCACGCCTTCCTGCACGTCGCGGCGGACCGCGCGCTGGCCCAGGCGCGTGACGTCGACCGCCAGCGCACGCAAGGCGAGCAGCTGTCCCCGCTGGCCGGCGTCCCGGTCGCGGTCAAGGACGTCTTCACCACGGAGAACATGCCGACGACCTGCGGTTCGCGCATCCTCGACGGCTGGCACCCGCCGTACGACGCGACGATCACGCAGCGGCTNNTCATCGGCAAGACCAACATGGACGAGTTCGCCATGGGCAGCTCGACGGAGAACTCCGCGTTCGGCCCCAGCCATAACCCGTGGGACCTGACGAGGATCCCGGGCGGTTCGTCCGGCGGTTCCGCCGCCGCGGTCGCCGGCTACGAGGCCCCGCTGGCGATCGGCACCGACACCGGCGGCTCGATCCGCCAGCCCGCGGCGGTCTGCGGGATCGTCGGTACCAAACCGACCTACGGAGGGTCCTCCCGGTACGGCGTGGTCGCCTTTGCGAGCAGCCTGGACACCCCGGGACCGTTCGGCCGGACCGTGCTGGACGCGGCGCTGCTGCACGAGGCGATCTCCGGGCACGACCCGATGGATTCCACCTCCATCGACGCGCCGGTGCCCCCGGTGGTGGCGGCGGCGCGGCAGGCCGACGTGAGCGGGATGCGGATCGGCGTGGTCACCGACCTGAGCGGCGACGGCTACCAGCCGGGCGTGCTGTCCAGGTTCGCCGAGGCGGTCGAGCTGCTGGAGTCGCTGGGGGCCAAGGTCACCGAGTTGTCCTGCCCGCATTTCAAGTACGCCCTGCCCGCCTATTACCTGATCGCGCCCAGCGAGGCCTCGTCCAACCTGGCCCGCTTCGACGCGATGCGGTACGGCCTGCGGACCGGCGACGACGGGACCAGGGACGCCGAGGAGGTCATGGCCCTGACCCGGGAGGCGGGCTTCGGCGCCGAGGTCAAGCGGCGCATCATCCTGGGCNNACTACGGCAAGGCGCAGCAGGTCCGCACGCTGATCATCAGGGATTTCGACGCGGCCTTCGGCCAGGTCGACGTGCTGGTGTCGCCGACCACGCCGACCACGGCGTTCCCGCTCGGGGAGCGGGCCGATGACCCGATGGCGATGTACCTGGCCGACCTGTGCACGATTCCCTCGGACCTGGCGGGCAACGCGGCCATCTCGGTCCCGTGCGGACTCGCGCCGGAAGACGGCCTGCCGGTCGGGCTGCAGGTCATGGCGCCCGCGCTGGCCGACGACCGGCTGTACCGGGTCGCCGCCGCCGCCGAGGCGGCCTTCACCGGCCAGTGGGGGCAGCCGCTGCTCGCAAACGCGAAGGGGCTCGACTGATGACAGTAAACACCGACACCCTGGTCCCGTTCGCCGAGGCGGTGCAGCGGTACGAGCCGGTGATCGGCTTGGAGACCCACGTCGAGCTGGGCACCAGGACCAAGATGTTCTGCGGCTGCACGACCACCTTCGGGGCGGAGCCGAACAGCCAGGTGTGCCCGGTCTGCCTCGGCCTGCCCGGCTCGCTGCCGGTGGTGAACCGGGTAGCAATCGAGTACGCGATCAGGATCGGCTTGGCCCTGAACTGCTCGATCGCGTCGTGGTGCCGGTTCGCGCGGAAGAACTACTTCTACCCGGACATGCCGAAGGACTTCCAGATCTCCCAGTACGACGAGCCGCTGTGCACCGACGGCTGGCTGGATGTCGTGGTCGATAACGCCACCGTCCGGGTCGGCATCGAGCGGGTGCACCTGGAGGAGGACACCGGCAAGTCGCTGCACGTGGGCGGGGCGACCGGCCGGATCCACGGCGCCGATTACTCCCTCGTGGACTACAACCGGGCCGGCATCCCGCTGGTGGAGATCGTGACCAAGCCGATCACCGGAACGGGCGCGGACGCGCCCGTCGTCGCGCGCGTCTACGTGACCGAGCTTCGTGACCTGCTCCGTTCCCTCGGCGTCTCCGACGTCCGGATGCAGGAGGGCTCGCTGCGCTGTGACGTGAACACCTCGGTGTCGCCGCGCGGCTCCGGCGTCTGGGGGACGCGGAC
>PMOU01000334.1:4058-7448 GCA_003161205.1 Actinomycetota bacterium
GGGCGGTCCAAGGAAGAGGCGCAGGACTACCGGTATTTCCCCGAACCCGACCTGGTGCCGGTCGCCCCGTCGGCTGGATGGGTCGAGCAGATCAGGGCCGGGTTGCCTGAGCTGCCCGCCGCGCGGTGGGCGCGGCTGCAGGCCGAATGGGCCCTGTCTGAGGCCGACATGACCGCGCTGCGCAACGCCGGCGCGCTCGACCTGGTGGCGCAGACGGTCGCGGCGGGCGCCTCGCCCGCCGACGCGCGCAAGTGGTGGCTGGGTGAGCTCGCCCGCCGGGCCAACGGGGCCGGCACCGAGCTGGCGGGCCTGGCGATCACGCCCGGGGAAGTGGCCCGGGTGGCCGAGCTGGTCGCCGGCGGCACGCTCAACGACCAGCTCGCCCGGCAGGTCCTCGACGGCGTGCTGGCCGGCGAGGGTACCCCTGATGAGGTGGTGGCCGCGCACGGGCTGGCCGTGGTCCACGACGAAAGCGCGCTCACCGCCGCCGTCGACGAGGCGATCGCCGCCCACGCCGATGTAGCGGCCAGGATCCGCGACGGCAAGGTAGCCGCGGCCGGGGTCCTGGTCGGCGCGGTCATGAAGGCCACCCGCGGCCAGGCCGACGCGGCCCGCGTCCGTGAGCTGATCCTGGCCCGCCTAGCCTGAGCCAGCCAACTAGCCTGAGCCAGTCAGAGCAACGCAGGCCGGAGTCTAGCCGCGTAGCTTGGCAGGTTTCGGTATCCTAGGGACAAGTCGAGAGGCGCTGCAACGGGCTGGAGCCCGCCACGCTCGGCCTGTTCCGTGCACCAAGGGCGCCTCCTAGCATAGGAGGCGACTTGGCGGTGGTGACTTCTCCGGCGGCAGCTGCAGGGGCACGGGAGCGGCTACGGCAGCTTCTGGACGAGCGCATCGTGGTGCTCGACGGACCGTGGGGCACCATGCTGCAGGCCGCCGGGCTGACCGCCGCCGACTACCGCGGTGACATCCTGCGTGACCACCCCCGCGACGTCACCGGTGACCCTGATCTGCTGAACCTGACCCGGCCGGATGTCGTGCTGGACATCCACCGCCAGTACCTGGCGGCGGGCGCGGACATCACCACGACGAACACGTTCACCGCGACCAGCATCGGCCAGGCCGACTACGGCCTGCAGTCCCTGGTGGCCGAGATGAACCTGCGCGGTGCGCAGCTGGCCCGTCAGGCCGCAGACGAAGCGAGCGCGGCAGACAAGGCGAGCGCGGCGGACGCGGGGGCCGGGGCCGGGAAAGGGCTGCGGTTCGTGGCCGGGTCCGTCGGCCCGCTGAACGTCACCTTGTCGCTGTCCCCGCGGGTGGAAGACCCCGCCTACCGGGCGGTGTCGTTCGACCAGGTTTACGCGGCGTACGCGGAGCAGATGCAGGCGCTGGCCCGCGGCGGCGTGGACCTGCTGATGATCGAGACGATCTTCGACACGCTGAACGCGAAGGCCGCGATCGCGGCCGCCCGGGACGTCGCGCCCGACCTGCCGCTGTGGATCTCGGCGACCATCGTCGACCTGAGCGGCCGCACGCTGTCCGGGCAGACGCTGGAGGCGTTCTGGGCCTCGGTCGAGCAGGCCGGCCCGCTGGTGGCCGGGCTGAACTGCTCGCTGGGCGCGGAGGAGATGCGCCCGTACGTGGCGGAACTGTCCCGGCTGGCCGGCACGTACACGGCGTGCCACCCCAACGCCGGCCTGCCGGACGCGTTCGGCGGCTACGGCCAGGACCCCGCCGAGACCGCACGGCTGCTCGGGGAGTTCGCCCGGGCCGGGATGGTCAACGTGGTCGGCGGGTGCTGCGGCACGACGCCGGCCCACATCGCGCGGATCGCGGCCGCCGTGGCCGGCCTGCCGCCCCGGCCGGTGCCCACGCATCTCCCGCGGACAAGGTTCAGCGGCCTAGAGCCGTTCGGCATCGACGCGGGCACCGGGTTCGTGATGATCGGGGAACGGACCAACGTCACCGGCTCGAAGCGGTTCCGGCGGCTGATCGAGTCGGGCGACTATCAGGGCGCCGTCGCCGTCGCGCTGGAGCAGGTCCGCGGCGGCGCGAACCTGCTCGACGTCAACATGGACGCCGACCTGCTCGACAGCGAGCAGGCCATGACGACGTTCCTGAACCTGATCGCCACCGAGCCTGAGGTGGCCCGGGTCCCGGTCATGATCGACAGCTCCCGGTTCAGCACGCTCAAAGCCGGGCTGAAGTGCATCCAGGGCAAGGGCGTGGTCAACTCGATCAGCCTCAAGGAGGGCGAGGGGCCGTTCCTGGAGCAGGCCAGGCACATCCGGGCGCACGGCGCCGGGGTGGTGGTGATGGCCTTCGACCAGCAGGGACAAGCCGACACCACGGAGCGGAAGGTGGCGATCTGCGGCCGCGCCTATGACCTGCTCACCCAGCAGGCCGGGTTCGCGCCGCAGGACATCATCTTCGATCCGAACGTGCTCGCCGTCGCGACCGGGATCGCCGAGCACAACGGCTACGCCAAGGCGTTCATCGACGCGCTGCCGCTGATCAAGCAGCGCTGCCCCGGCGCCCGGACCAGCGGCGGCATCTCCAACCTGTCGTTCTCCTTCCGCGGCAACGACGTCGTCCGTGAGGCCATGCACTCGGCGTTCCTGTTCCACGCCATCACGGCCGGGCTGGACATGGGCATCGTCAATGCCNNGGCATGGAGGAGCACAACAACTACGCGGTGGACTTTATCAACGCCACGCGATGGATCAAGGAAAATCTGCCGCATGCCAAGGTCTCGGGCGGCGTCTCAAATATCTCATTCAGCTTTCGCGGCAACAACAAGGTGCGCGAGGCGATGCACTCGGCGTTTCTGTATCACGCCATCGCAGCGGGCATGGACATGGGCATCGTCAATGCCGGCCAGCTCGCGGTCTACGCCGACATCCCGGCCGACCTGCTCGAGCTGGTCGAGGACGTGATCTTCGACCGGCGCGCCGACGCCACCGACCGGCTCGTCGCGTTCGCCGAGACGGTGAACGGCCCCGGTACCGCCCGCGTGGTGGACCTGTCCTGGCGCGAGGCGCCGGTGGCGGAGCGGCTGGCGCACGCGCTGGTGCACGGCATCACGGACTTCGCCGAGGCCGACACCGAGGAGGCACGGCAGCAGGCCGCCCGGCCCCTGGACGTGATCGAGGGGCCGCTGATGGACGGCATGAAGGTCGTCGGCGACCTGTTCGGCGCGGGGAAAATGTTCCTCCCGCAGGTGGTCAAGAGCGCGCGGGTGATGAAACGCGCGGTGGCCTACCTGGAGCCCTTCATGGAAGCCGAGAAGGAGCAGGCGCGCTTGAGCGGGCAGGCCGGCGCCGATCGCGGTCAGGGCAAGATCGTGCTCGCGACGGTCAAGGGCGACGTCCACGACATCGGCAAGAACATCGT
>PMOU01000266.1 GCA_003161205.1 Actinomycetota bacterium
CGGCCGAAGCCGTTGTAGCCGACGGCGAGATTCCAGACGGTGTCGTTGGCGCTGCTGCCGACGAAGGGACGGCTCGTCTTAGGGATGAGGTCGACGACGGTCATCCAGGACAGCGTGATCACGGCCAGCACGCCGCCCGCGATGGACAGCCGCCCTAGCCGGGTGCGCAGCCGGGCGCCGGACGCGATCAGGTACACGATCGGCAGCGCGGGCAGCGCGATGAACCCCTCGAGCATCTTGGTGTTGAACGCGAGCCCGAACGCGACCGCGCTCAGGATCAGCCAGAGCAGCGGGTGCCCCGGGCGAGCGCGCCCGTCCTGCCCGTCCCCCCTGCTCCGTTCGGCCCGCAGCGACTCCAGGAGTCCCCACGCGCCGAGCGCCAGCAGCAGGGTCAGCATCGTGTCGGGATTGTCATCCCTGTCGATCGCCACCACCATCGGGGTCAGCGTGAGGGCGAGCGCGGCGATCAGCGCCGCCAGGTGCGCCCCGCGCTCCCCGGTCAGCCCGGCGACGCTGCGCCGCACGGCCGCGTACACGACGGCGACCGCGGCGACTCCCTCGGCCGCCTGGGGGAGCAGCAGGCTCCAGCTGTTGAATCCGAAGATCCGGGCGGAGATCCCCATGACCCAGAACGCGAACGGAGGCTTGTCGACCGTGATGAACGAGGCCGAATCCAGCGAACCGTAGAAGAACGCCTTCCAGCTCTCCGTCCCGGACAGGACCGCGGCCGCGTAGAAGGCGTTCGCGTCGCCGTTGCGGGACAGGTCCCAGCAGTACAGGACCGCGGCCAGGACCAGCACGGCCCACAGCGCAGGACGGGCCCAGCTGGGATCGGACGGCCGGCCGAGCACCAGCCGCTTGAGCCGGCCGCGGGGCGGCCGCTCCGGCTCGGCGGCGGCGCCGGTCGTGGTCAGCTGCGTGGTCATCGAGGCTGCTCCGGAGCATTGAGTTTCGTTGCCGCCGAACGGCACGGGGTGCCTGCCTCCGGGCCGTGCGTGCTGACGCCGCGCCTGCTCGGCTGGGCAAAGCGCAGCCGTGCCACACCCCGCAGGTCGGCCAGAGCCGTCCCGGCGATGTCCACTTTACTGTCGGGATCTTCGGTCCACTCCACCGGAACTTGATATATGCGCAATCCCCTGCGCTGGGCCAGGATCAGGAGTTCGGTGTCGAAAAACCAGGCATCGTCTTTGACGTCAGNNTCGGCGAACCTCGCGGAAAGAACGGTACGCAGCAGCAGGTTATACGTGCGCGAGATAATCTCGCGTTTGGCACTGCGTACCACTTTTGCGCCGGGCGTCAGGCGGCTGCCGGTGGCCAGGTCGCTGTCTCCAGACAGCAACGGGGCGATCAGCGGGAGGAACGCCTCCAGGCCAGTCGACATGTCGACGTCCATGTAGGCCACGATGTCGGCCTCGCTGGCGCCCCAGACGTGGCGGAGCGCGAGCCCGCGGCCCTTGCCGTCCAGATGTACCGCGCTGACGCCGGCCAGCTCGGCGCCCAGCTGCTGCGCTATCGAAAAGGTCCCGTCGGTGCTGGCGTTATCGGCGATGGTGATGATGAAAGGAAAGGGAAGATTATCGGTCAGATATGAGTGCAGCCTGCGGACGCTGCGCGCGAGGATTTTCTCTTCGTTGTATACGGGAACGGCGACTTCGATGAGGCGCTCGTCCGTTGCGCCGGCGCGCGGCGCGTCTTTGCTCAGCAGCAGCGAACTCGCCGGAGCTTGCCCGCCTGCGTCATACGTCATGCCTGGGCCCCCTGGGCGCGGCTGTCCTCATGCTGCGAGCCTTCCCGCTGCTGATCAGAGCATGTTGAAACCAACCTCCAGGAAAGCTGAATATCAGGTTCCTGGTGACTGACAGTGAGGAAAACGGGATATCAATGGGCCGCTTATTCGCGCTAAGCGGATTCCGCCGCCATTGCCATCGTCAATTGTCCGGCGGTATCCGGCGTGGAATCCCAATCATGCCGGGCCCCCGTGCGGATGCCCGGCCGCCCCACCCGTTGCCCGCGCGGGTACCCGCCGGTAGCCTCATCGCATGCGGATAGGTATGCACCTGAACTACGCGGGCGGTTTTGCCGAGACCGTCGTGGAGCTGGCTGACTTCGAGAGAGCCGGACTCGACATCATCTTCGTGCCCGAGGCGTACAGCTTCGACGCGGTGAGCCAGCTCGGCTACATCGCCGCGAAGACCGAGCGGCTGCAGATCGCTTCGGGGATCTTCCAGCTGTACTCCCGTACGCCGACGCTGACCGCGATGACCGCGGCCGGGCTGGACTACGTCTCCGGCGGGCGCTTCACGCTGGGTCTGGGCGCATCGGGTCCGCAGGTGATCGAGGGCTGGCACGGCGTGCCGTACGACGCGCCGGTCGGCCGCGCCCGTGAGATCATCGAGATCTGCCGGATGGTCTGGCGCCGCGAGAAGGTGGTGTACCACGGCCGGTATTACCAGTTGCCGCTGGAGGGTGGCACCGGACTGGGCAAGCCGCTCAAGCTGATCAACCACCCGGTCCGCGAGCGTATCCCGATCGTGCTGGCCGCCATCGGCCCGAAGAACGTGGCGCTCGCCGCCGAGCTGGCCGAAGGCTGGGAACCGATCTTCTACCTGCCGGAAAGGGCCGCGGACGTGTGGGGTGACGCGGTAGCCGAGGGCCAGGCCAAGCGTGATCCCTCGCTCGGCCCGCTCGACGTGATCGCCAGCGCCACGCTGGCCATCGGTGAGGACGTCGCCGGCCTGCGCGAGCGCAGCCGGCCCGAGCTGGCCCTGTACATCGGCGGGATGGGCGCCCGGGGCCACAACTTCTACAATGACCTGGCCCGCAGGTTCGGGTACGAGGCCGAGGCCAAGGCCATCCAGGACGCGTACCTGGACGGCCGCAAGGACGAGGCCGCGGCGCTGGTTCCCGCGGACCTGGTGGAGCGGACCTCGCTGATCGGCCCCGAGTCCTACGTGCGGGAGCGCCTGGCCGCCTACCGGGAGGCCGGCGTGACCACCCTGAACGTCACGCCCCTGGCACCCACCCACGAGGCCAGGGTCGCCCTGATCGAGCAGGTCCGCGCCCTCGCCGATTAGCGCCCCGCGCCCCACCTGCCAGCTGCCCGGCCAGCCCGCCCTGACCGGCCGGGGTCCTGGTCGCGCCGAGCGTAGGGTTTAGCCCATGGCGGAGATTCACGCGGCTCGCCGGGGCCGCGCCCAGGAGAAGATCGCTGAGATCGGCGCGGATGCGGCGCTCATCACCTCAGGCCCGAACGTGCGGTACCTCACCGGCCTGGCCAGCTCTAACGCCGCGCTGCTGCTGCCGGTCAGCGGTCCGGGAGTCCTGGCCACCGACTCGAGGTACACGCTGGCGGCCCGGCGGGACTGCGCCGATCTCGAGCTGATCACCGAACGGTTCATCGAGCCGAGGCTGGCCGGGCAGATGACCATCCGCGGCTGGCACACCGTTGCCTTCGAGGCCCACGAGATGACCGTCGAACGCCACGCTGAGCTCACCGCTGCGGCCGATGGCGTGAAGGCGGTTCCGTTCGGCAGGAAAATTGAAGAGCTGCGGACGGTCAAGGATCGGTCCGAGCTTGAGCTGCTCGCGACCGCGTGCCGGATTAGCTGTCAGGCCATCGCCGACGTGTTCGCGCTGATCAGGCCGGGCCTGACCGAACGTCAGCTGGCCGCGGCGCTGGACCGGCGGATGGCCGACCTGGGCGCGGAGGGGCCGGCCTTCGACACCATCGTGGCCAGCGGGCCGAACGGCGCCCTGCCGCATCACGTCCCGGCCGACCGGCCGATGCGCCGTGGTGACCTGATCACGATGGACTTCGGCGCGCGGTACGGCGGGTACCACGCGGACATGACCCGGACGGTCGCGCTCGGCGAGCCCGCGGGCTGGCAGCGGGAGATCTACGAGCTCGTCGCGGCCGCGCAGCGATCCGGTCTCGACGCCGCCCGGCCGGGCGCGGAGGTGGGGGACGTGGACGCCGCGGCGCGCGACCTGATCCGGGACGCGGGCCACGGTGATCATTTCGGCCACGGTCTCGGGCACGGTGTCGGGCTGGAGGTGCACGAGGCGCCGACGATCGGGTATGCCCGAACGGGTAGGCTAGGCAACCGGGTTCCAGTCACCGTCGAGCCTGGTGTTTACCTGCCCGGCCGGGGCGGCGTCCGGATTGAGGACGTTCTCGTCGTGGGGGCCGACGGACCGGGCCTGCTCACGACTACTACGAGAGAACTTCTCGTTCTTTGACCTGGAGAGACCTAACGTGGCCACCACGAACGACCTNNAAGGTCGTCGACCGGACCTTCAACGCCGGCGTCAAGGTGGACGTGGCCAACGTCGACCGGCGGGAGATGCAGTACCTGTACCGCGAGGGCGGCGACTTCGTCTTCATGGATACCGAGGATTACGAGCAGCCGCGGGTGGCCGCGTCCGTGGTGGGGGACGCCGCGAACTACCTGCTGGAAGAGCAGACCGTGACCATCGCGTTCAACGACGGCACGCCGCTGTACGTCGATCTGCCCGCGGCGGTCGAGCTCACTATCAGCCAGACCGACCCGGGCATCCAGGGCGACCGCTCGACCGGCGGGACCAAGCCAGCCACGCTCGAGACCGGCGCTACCGTCCAGGTGCCGCTGTTCATCTCGACCGGGGAGAAGATCAAGGTCGACACGAGGACCGGCCAGTACCTCGGCCGCGCCTGATGCCGCCTGCGCGTAGCAAGGCGCGCAAGCGGGCCCTGGATGTGCTTTTCGAGGCGGAACTGCGCGGCTTGCCCGTGCTTGACCTGCTCGCCGAGCGCATCACGATGGGCAGCCCGCCGGTGCCTGAGTACGCCGCCGAACTGGTCCGTGGCGTAGCCGTGCACGTAGAGCGGATCGACGAGCTGATCTCCGAACATGCCCAGGACTGGACCATGGACCGGATGCCCGCGGTGGACAGGAACGTGCTGCGGATCGGCGTCTACGAGCTGCTCTGGGCACCTGACGTGCCCGACGGCGTGGCGATCAGCGAGGCTGTCCTGCTGGTCCGCGACCTGTCCACTGACGACTCGCCCCCCTTCGTGAACGGCCTCCTGGCCCGGATCGCCGAGCTCAAGCCGTCCCTTCAGCTCTAGCCCCCCGGGGGTTCCTGGCGTTCTCCCGACGGCCTGACGCGAACGCGCGTCCGGCGAACGCTGCGCGAACGCCGCGGGTCCTAACGTCGGAACTCCCAGATCATGAGGTATAGGGGTTACCGGTGGATACCAGCGTGATATTTCTTGACTGCCCGGAGTACCTGGATGAGCACGGCCCGGCGAGGTGCGAGCTTCCCGCCGCGATTGAATACAGATACACGGTCCAGTCGACCGGCGGACCGCTCGAGAGCGCGAAAATCCGGTGCCCGCGCGGTCACGGTTTCAACGGCCCCATAGAGTCGCTGACGTGGCGAAAGCACCCCGCCGACGCTGCGGCGGGGGTACCTTCTGATGTCGCTGTAGTTAGCGCTTCCTTACTCCGCCGACACCCCATCGGGCCCGGTCGCTAGCCCTGAGGCTGGGCGAAACGTACCCGCAGGCCGAAGCGGTGCAGCACCCGGAAGAACCAGAACGCGGACAAGAACGTGCCCGCCACCGTGCCGCCGACGGTGACCACGGTGGTGAGGAGCAGGAACACCTTGACCGACTCGAAGGCCATCAGCACGCCCAGGCCCACGGTCGAGATGAAGAAGATCCCGGCCCACAGCCACGTCGCACCCTGGAAGAACCGGTGCAGTCCGGCGTGATGCGCCGACGGTTGCCGGAGCGCCACCACCTCGGCGGCGAGCTGGGCGACCAGCGGCTTCCTGGTGGGCGCCGTCCGCGCGAACAGCACGCACAGGCCCAGGTTGGCCAGCGGGAACTGAAGCAGGAAGAACAGCATGCTGCCGGTGACGATCACCACGGCCGACTGGAGCGTGAGCACCAGGGCCGAGATCGTGAGCAGGCCAGGGACGCTCTTGGTGAACACCTTGCGGCCGATCACGGTAAGCCACACGACCACGGTCGCGGCGACCATGCCGGAGTCCCGGCCGCCGAACTGGGCGCCGATGAAATATCCGGCCACCGGGAGGCCAAGGGACTCAGCCAGGTTCCATCCTGCGGTCAGCAACAGCCGCCACGGGCGGGGCAACTCGAGGTGCTCAGCCATGGCGAAGAGCATACGGGCGCTGACTGCAGGCGCGCTGGAAATGGCGAGAGGTCAGGTAAAGAGGAGTTTGAGAGTTCCGCACGGATTTATAACGTAGCGCCGGTCCCGTCAGTTCAGCGAGTTATCTGACGGGGACGGAAAGTAGCGGGAGCCGGGACAGCGGAATGTCGGCGGGCAGCACTACATTGGACTCGGACAAGGAGGCGGGCGTGGCGGCAGATTTCCGGAGGCACCCATCCTCCCGGGTTCCCCTGGAGGGAGACGCTCCTTCCAGGCCCCCCCGCGGGGGCATGGTCTGGGATGTTCTGCGCGACGTCGTGTCCGCCCGGACGGCGGAAACCGGCAGGCCGTCGCTGGACATCGTCGATGTCGGCGGGGGAACCGGCGGCCTGGCGGTGCCCTTCGCGGTCCTCGGGCACAACGTCACCGTCGTGGACCCNNAGCCCCGACGCGCTCGCCGCGGCGCAGCGTCGGGCCGCCGAAGCGGGCGCCCGGCTGACCGCGGTCCAGGGCGAGGCCGCCAGCCTGGACGCCGTGGTGGGCACCAAGGCGGTGGACCTGGTCATCTGCCACAACGTGCTCGAGTACGTCGATTCGCCCGCCGACGCCATGACCGCGATCGCCGCGGTGCTGCGGCCGTCCGCCACCGTGAGCGTGCTCGCCTCCAACGCCGTAGCCGCGGTGCTGCACCAGGCGCTGGCCGGCCGCTTCGCCGAAGCCCGGCAGTTGCTCGGCGCCGGCGCCCAGACCGGTGCTCCCCGGCGGTTCACGCTGCCCGCGCTGATCACGCTGATCGAGGCGGCCGGGTTGCGGGCCGGGCAAGCGCACGGGCTGCGCATCTTCGGCGGCCTGGTCCCTGGCTCCCTGCTCGACGGCGACGCGGGTGCGGCCGATGCGCTGCGCGCCCTCGAAGAGGCCGCTGCGGCGACTCCGCCGCTGCGCGACATCGCCGCACAGCTGCACGTGCTGGGTCACCGCTGACCGTCATGGACGCCGGGGCTCCCGACGACACCGGCCCCGACGA
>PMOU01000602.1:0-9390 GCA_003161205.1 Actinomycetota bacterium
GTGATGCCGCTCGGCACCGCCACGACGAGCCTGGGTTTGGCGAGGTGGGAACGCCGGTGCACCTTCTGGATGAAGTAGCGCAGCATCCGCTCGGTCACGTCGAAGTCGGCGATGACGCCGTCCTTCAGCGGCCGCACCGCCACGATGTTGCCGGGGGTGCGGCCGATCATGCGTTTAGCTTCGGCTCCCACGGCGACGATATGGCCGTTGTTGGTATTGAGCGCCACCACTGACGGCTCATTCAGCACGATGCCACGTCCACGCACGTAGACCAGCGTGTTCGCGGTGCCGAGGTCGACCGCCATGTCACGGCCGAGAAACGTCAGGGCGTTACTCATCAGGAACGGGAACCTTCCGATCCGGTCTTTGATCTTGGACTATCGGCGGTCTTGAGGACCCTCGATACGAAGCTGAGCGGCTTGGCGGGCTTCGGGTCCGCACCCATCAAGCCCTTTTAGGTCTTTACTTCAGACAACGGTGGCGTTGGGCGAACGAGTTCCGGGAACCCGGACCTAATTCCCTCGCCTGACCTGTCTGCCTCGCAGCAGCGGCGCACCGGACCGGATCAGGACGAGAATGCGTGCTGACAACGGCGCTCCTTCACCGGGGCACGGACAGTTCGCCACGGGTCGCAGCTTGCTACGGGCCGATACCGCGATTCGCTACTGCCGTCAGCTTACCCATCATCGGGCGCGCCGCCATTGCTTGCGGGCGGCGCGCCGTCCGGGACGTTCGGGAGTTCGCCGGACCGGCCATCTCGGCGGCCCCTGGGCGGCCGGAAATCTCTAGGCTGCCCGGCCTCATCCGGCCGCGATAGCGCCTGCCCCAGGTTCTTCATCA
The DNA here is from genome assembly GCA_003161205.1 of Actinomycetota bacterium. Next base: position 841 of record PMOU01000602.1, read on the forward strand.
CTCTTAGCTCCTACAGTATTACTTAATGCTACTGAGGAGAGTAGCTGGTCTGGCGATGATCATGTGTGTCAGGACGCCGGAATCGCCGCGTCGCAGGTATCGCGGCGGCGGCCGACGGCGTTCTAGGAGGCGCGTGAGCCGGGAGCCGTGACGTTGGGCGGCCCGGAAGCCGGTTCCTGCGCGGCAGCTCGGGGGGCCTCGTGACGGCGGGCCAGCCAGATGCCGGTGAACCAGAGCGCGGTGAAGATCACGCCGAGAACGTACATCGCCGGAACGACGACGCCCGCGGCGATGACCGCGGCCTGCAGCACAGTACCTGCCTTCAGCGCCCAGCCCCGCCCCGGCCGCCCCACCATTCCGCTGAGCAGCAGGGCACATACCGCCAGGGCGCCGCCGATGCCGCCGGCCAGCGGGCGATCCGCGTGCTCCAGGACGATGGCCGGCAAGATGGCGAGCCCGATGATGACCGCTTCCATGGCCAGCACCGTGCCGCACAGCTGCCTCAACCCGGATCGCGTCCCCATCACACCGGGCTCCGCGGCGGCCCTGGGCTCCCCCACGACACCGTCCCCGCTCACGACAGTTCCGCCGCGGTGAACGAGTGGCGCGAGGGCTGGCTGGCGGGCGGCTCGGGCGGCAGCTCGCCGCCGTTCGGCGCGAGCAGCTTGCGGGCATCACCCGCGGTAATGACCGATCCGGTGATGAGCACGCCGCCGCTGCCCGGCAGGCCAGGTCCCGCGGCCTCGTCGGTTAGCGTCACGGCGGCGTCTATCGCGTCGTCAAGCCGGTCCGCGGAGATGACCCGGTCCTCGCCGAAGATCTCGGCCGCTACCTCCGCCACCTCGGGCGTATCCAGCGACCGGTCCGAGGAGTTACGGGTCACCACGATCTCATCAAGCAGCGGCTCGAGCTCGGAGAGCATGCCGGCCACGTCCTTGTCCCCGCTGGCCGCGAAGACACCGGTCAGGTGGGTAAAGGTGAAACTCTCCCGCACGGCGGCCACGGTCGCCGCGACGCCGGCCGGGTTGTGCGAGGCGTCGATGATGATGCTGGGGCTGCGCCTGATGACTTCCAGCCGCCCGGGCGAGCTGACCTTGGCGAACGCCTCGCGCACCAGATCGATGTCGAGCGTCTCGCCCGCTTCGCCGGATACCCCGGCGAACGCCTCCACCGCCGCGAGCGCGCAGGCCGCGTTGCCCGCCTGGTAAGCGCCGAACAGCGGGAGGAAGACATCCTCATAGGTGCCGCGCACACCGCGCAGCGAGAGCAGCTGGCCGCCCACGGCCTGCTCATCGCTCAGCACGCCGAACTCCACGCCTTCCCTGGCCACCGTGGCGCCGACCTCGGCGGCCCGCCGCAGCAGCACCTCGGCGGCGGGCAGCGGCTGCTGCGCGAGCACCGCGACCGCCCCGGGCTTGATGATGCCGGCCTTCTCCCCCGCGATCTCCTCGACCGTGCTGCCGAGCAGCCTGGTGTGGTCGATCGCGACCGGGGTGATGACCGCCACCGTGCCGTCGGCCACGTTGGTGCAGTCGAGCCTGCCGCCGACACCGACCTCGAGCACCATCACGTCGACCGGCGTATCGGCGAAGATCGCGAAGGCCATCCCGGTCAGCACCTCGAAGAAGGACATCGGCACCGGATGGCGCTCATCCACCAGGTTGACGAACGGGAGGATCTCCTCGTAGGCCTCGACAAATTGCTCGGCGCTCACCGCGGCGCCGTCAATGCAGATCCGCTCCCTGATGGAGACCAGGTGCGGGCTGGTGAACCGGCCGGTCCGCAGCCCCCGGCTGCGGAGCAGCGTGTCGATCATCCTGGCGGTCGACGTCTTGCCGTTGGTGCCCGTGATGTGGATGACCGGGCAGGCGCGCTGCGGATCGCCCAGCAGCCCGACCAGGTCGGCCATCCGGTCCAGGGCGAGATCAACGGAGTGTTCGGGCCGACGGGAGATGATCTCCTGCTCGACCTCGCGCATCCGCGCCTCGATATCCATAACTCCAGCCTACAAGGGCCCGGGGGGGCAGCCCCCCCGTTAGCGGGGGGCCCGGGGGGGTACGGGGGGGCGGGCAGCCCCACCGTGAGGGGGGGTCTGGGGGGGATCTTCCCCCCGGGGCAATACAGCCAGGCGCTGCTCGATGCGGGTGATGTCGGACTGGGCTGTTTCCAGGCGCTGGCGGGTCTTCGCCACCACGTCGGCGGGGGCCTTCGCGGTGAAAGCGGCGTTGTCCAGCTTGCGCGCCGCCTGCTCGGCCTCGGCTCTGGCCGCCGCGAGATCCTTTTCCATCCGGCGGCGCTCGGCCGCGACGTCGATGACCCCGGCCACGTCAAGCTCGACCTTGATGTCCTCTACCGTGAGGGTCGCGGACGCGGTGAAGCCGTCTTCCGGCGGGTTGAGCCGCAGCAGCGAACGGATCCGCTCCTCGTGCCCGGCCAGCGGCGTGCCCTCGATGCCCACCAGCTTCGCCGTCACCCGCTGGCCCGGGCGCAGGCCCTGGTCCGAGCGGAACCGGCGGACCTCGGTCACCAGCCGCATCACCGAGGAAACCTCCGCCTCAGCGGCCTGGTCCTGGAAGGCGAAGCCCGGCCACGCGGACACCATGACCGACTCCTCGCCGGTCAGCGCGGTCCACAGCTCCTCGGTGACGAACGGCATGACCGGATGCAAGAGCCGGAGCAACTGGTCGAGCACAAAACCCAGCACCTGCCTGGTCGTCTCGACGACGTCGGCGTCATCGGAGGCCAGCGGCACCTTGGCCAGCTCCAGGTACCAGTCGCAGACCTCATCCCAGGCAAAGTGGTACAGCACGTCGCAGATCTTGCCGAACTCAAACGCCTCGAACAGCCGGTCCACCTCGGCGATCACGGCCGACAGCCGGGACAGGATCCACCGGTCGGGCACCGAGTACGCGGCCGGTTCGGGGGTGGCCGGTTCGGGGGCGGCGGGCGGCACGTGGGCACCGTTGAGCAAGGCGAAGCGGACCGCGTTCCACAGCTTGTTGCAGAAGTTGCGAGACCCTGCCGCCCACTCCTCGCTGATGGCGATGTCACCGCCCGGGTTGGCCCCGCGGGCCAGGGTGAACCTGGTCGCGTCGGCCCCGAACCGGTCCACCCAGTCCAGCGGGTCCACGGTGTTCCCGCGGGACTTGGACATCTTCTTGCCAAACTGGTCGCGGACCAGCCCGTGCAGAGCCACGAGACGGAACGGCACTGCTTCTTCCGGATCGGCATCGCGCATGGCGTACAGGCCGAACATCATCATNNATCCGGGCCACCCAGAAGAACAAGATGTCGTACCCGGTCACCAGCACGCTGGTCGGATAGAACGTGCGCAGGTCCGGCGTGTCGTCGGGCCAGCCGAGGGTGGAGAACGGCCACAGCGCCGAGGAGAACCAGGTGTCGAGCACGTCGGAGTCCTGGCGCCAGCCCGCCGGGGCTTGCTCGTCTGGACCGGGGCAGACTGTCTCACCGTTCGGTCCATAAAAAACTGGAATACGGTGGCCCCACCAGAGCTGACGGCTGATGCACCAGTCGTGCATGTCATCCACCCAGCCGAAGTACCGTGCGTTCATCTCCGGCGGATGCAGCCGGACGCGGCCGTCGCGGACCGCGTCGCCGGCGGCCTGGGCCAGCGGGCCGACCCGGACGAACCACTGCAGTGACTGACGCGGCTCGACGGTCGTCCCGCAGCGGCTGCAGTGCCCGACCGAGTGCAGGTACGGGCGCTTCTCGGCCACGATCCGGCCATCCTCGCGCAGCGCGGCCACCACGGCGGGCCGGGCCTCGAACCGGTCCAGGCCCTCAAAGGGGCCGTGCACGGTGATCCGGCCGTGCTCGTCAAGGACGGTCAGACTGGGCAGGTCGTGGCGGCGGCCGATCTCGAAGTCGTTCGGGTCGTGCGCCGGAGTCACCTTGACCGCGCCGGTACCGAACGATGGGTCGACGTGGTCGTCGGCGACCACCGGGATGCGCCGGCCGGTCAGCGGCAACTCCACGGTGCGGCCGACCAGATGGGTGTAGCGCTCGTCGTCGGGGTGCACCGCCACGGCGGTGTCGCCCAGCATCGTCTCCGCCCGGGTGGTGGCCACGACGATGGACTCGTCGCCCTCTCCGTAGCGGATGGAGACGAGCTCGCCTTCGTCGTCGCTGTGCTCGACCTCGATGTCGCTCAATGCCGTCAGGCAGCGGGGGCACCAGTTGATGATGCGCTCGGCCCGGTAGATCAGGCCNNGTCCATGGTGAACCGCTCGCGTGACCAGTCCACACTGTCGCCGAGACGACGCATCTGCCCGAGGATCTTGCCGCCGGATTCCGCCTTCCACTGCCAGACGCGCTCGACGAAGGCTTCGCGGCCGAGATCGTGACGGCTCAGGCCTTCCTTGGCCAGCTCGCGCTCCACCACGTTCTGGGTGGCGATCCCGGCGTGGTCCATGCCCGGCAGCCACAGGGCGTTGTACCCCTGCATGCGGCGGCGCCTGACCAGCGCGTCCATCAGGGTGTGGTCGAGGGCATGGCCGATGTGCAGGGAACCTGTGACGTTCGGCGGCGGGATGACGATGCAGTACGCGGGCGCGTCCGACTCCGCGTCCGCGGTGAAGTAGCCTGCCTTCTCCCAGCGTTCGTAGCGCGGCCCCTCCACCTCGGCGGGCGCGTACTGAGAGGGCAGCTCGATGGGTTCGGGTCTGCTCACGACAGGTGAGTCTACGGCCTGCGGCGCGCCCGCCGGGCCCGATGAGCCGGGCCCGGACGAGCGCGAGGTCAGGAGGTCGACTGCTCCACAGCGGCCCTGACGTCAAGGGCGAGCGTGGCGGCGTCCGAGTTTTTCACCAGGTCTTCGCCTTGAATGAACTCGACGTTACCGAGGGTGGTCTTGGTGACCCACACGCACCGACTCACCTCGGAGCCGGACAGCTCGGTGTAGCCGCACACCATGTCCCCGCCGTGCGGGCCCGCTGACACCACGCGCGCGGACGTGAGCAAAGACTCCTCGACCTTGACCACGGCCGCGGGGGTGTAGGTGCCGTTGTAACCGACGAACACGACGCCCGTGTAGTCAGCGGACGCCGACGACGTGACGGTTCCCAGGTTGTAGATGTCAACCAGAGGACTTCCTGGCTGGCCGGCGTCCTGAGCCTTTATCGCCGTGACCTCGGCCGCTGACTGGCTCTCCAGTGTCGACGCGTATTGGCCGGTCACGGCCGTGTTCAGCGGGTAGCTGCCGACCTTCGACGCTTGTTTGAGGACATAGTCGGAGGGCGTTGCCTTGGCCTTGGCCTTGGCCGTCGCCGTCGCGCTTGGCGTGGACGAGCCGCTGGCTGCGCCACTGGTGCCGCCCTTGGTCAGGTGGATGACCAGATAGACGATCAGGACCACGCCGATGACCGATGCCGCTAGGTAAAGCACCATGCGGGCGCGGCCGAGCCGGTGCGGCGACCGCCCCGGACCTGACGGGACCGGCCCGGGCAGCCCAGACCGTGGCGGCCGACCGCCGCCGGGGAGATCGTCGTCGTAACCCGGCCCGGGCTGCTCGAAGCCGGGCTGGCCATAGGAATCCTCGTTGTACCCGCCCTGACCGTAGCCGTCCTGCGGATAGCCCGCGGGAGGGGCTCCCGGCGCGACTGGAGGCGGGCTGAAACCCTCCGGGCCATAGCCCGCCGAGCTGTATCCGTCCTGGTCGTAACCCGTGGGGAAGTAGCCATCCTGAGGGAGAGCGCCCTGGGGGTACCCGTCTTGGCTGTAGCCGTCTTGNNTGTAGCCGTCTTGGCTGTAGCCGGCCTGAGGGTAGGCACCGGAACCGGCAGCTTGACCAAAGCTGTCCTGCGATGGAACGCCCTGGCCGGCCTCGTGACCGGCGTCGGCACGGCCGAAGCCGTTGTCAGCCTGGCCGCCGAAGCCGTTGTGGGTGAAGCCATCCTGGGGGTAGCCATCCTGGGGGTAGCCGTTTTGGCCATAGCCGTTCTGGCCGTAAGCGTTCTGGTCGAAACCGTTTTGGTCGAAGCCGTTCTGGTCGGAGGCGGGCGACCCGGGTCCTGGCAGCGGGTACGACTCAGTCTGGTAATCCTGGGCCGGGTAGGACGCGCCTTCCGCGCCGGTGCCGCCAGGCAGGAAGCCTGGCCCGGATGCCTGCTGGCCGTAGCCGTCCTGGGCCGCGGGCGGCACAGCATCTTGGCCCAGCTCATTCGGGCCGATGCCGTTCGGGCCGAAGCCGGCCGGCTCGTAGCCGTTCTGGGGAAAGCCGGACTGGGGGTACTCAGCCGGGGAGAAGTCGGTCTGGGGGTAGTCGGGCCGCTCGAAAGCCGGCTGCTCGAAGCCCGGCTGCGGATATACCTCGGCCTGGTAGCCCTGATCCGGCCCGGGCCGATCCGCAGGGCCGGTCCCGGCAGGCAGGAAACCGTCCTGACCCGGCGCCTGCTGGGCGTAATCCTGCTGGNNCGTAACCGCGCGCATCAGAATCCGCGGCGCCGAAGGCGGGCGGGGATAGCGGTCCGTAGCCCGGTTCGCCACCGGAGCCTTCCGGGCCGTAACCCGGCTGGGCACCGTAACCCTGGTCGGCGCCATAGCCCGGCTGCGTCTGGTAACCGTGATCGGCGCCGTAGCCCTGGCCGGCGCCATAGCCCGGCTGCGTCTGGTAACCGTGATCGGCACCGTAGCCCGGCTGGGCCTGGTAACCCTGATCCGTGCCGTAGCCCTCACCGGCGCCGTAGCCCTGACCCGTGCCGTAGCCCTGACCGGCCCCGTAGCCCTGGTCGGCGCTGCCCTGATCGGCGCCATAGCCCGGCTGGGCCTGGTAACCCTGATCAGCACCATAGCCCTGACCGTTGCCGTGGCCCTGGTCGGCTTGGTAGCCCTGATCCGGGCCGTAGCCCTGACCGGCGCCATAACCCTGCTGGCTGCCGTAGCCCTGCTGGGCACCGTAGCTTTGCGAGCTTAGGTAAGCCTGCTGATCGTCGCCATCAGACCAGCTCGCGGGCCTGGCCTCGGCCGGGCTGTCGCCGGGGAATGACCCGGATCGTGCCTCGTCATAGCCGAAGCCCGCCGGGGCACCGGAGCCGAGAGCAGCCTGAGGTCCCGGGCCGATCGCGCGCCGCGCACCTGAGCTCGGCGTGTTCTGCAAGGTCGGCACGCTCTGCTGGCCGCTCCAGGATCCAGAGCCGAGCGCGGACTCTTGTGCAGAATCCTGCCCGTATCGGACTACCTGCCCGGAGGCAGAGCCTGAACCGAAGGCCGACTGCGATCCGGTATCCGTACCCGGCCCGTAGCCGGACGACTGGCCGTAACCCGGCGGCTGGCCGTAACCCGGCGCTGGCTCATAGCTGGAGCCGCCCTCGTAGCCGGCCGCCTGGCCGTAGGACTGAGCCTGGTCGTAGCCCGGAAGGCCTCTGCGCCCGGCGCGGAGCGGGCCCTCGCTGCCCCGCGCAGCACGGTACCCGCCAGCGGGCTGACTTTGCTGATAGGCCTGCTCATCCGGCCCGCTAAGTTCTTCGGGCTCTTCGCGTGCGTCCCAGTTCCCCGTGGGAGCATCCCAACCACTCATCTGTGCTCAATTCCCCGTCGCTATGGAAGACGGCTGCTTTGTCAGCGTCCGAGATCCTGGCGTGAGCGGGAACCCCGCCAGAGGTAACGGCAATACGCAGGAGGCTACACATCGATCGCGAAGATCGAGGGCAATACTCCCAAAGTCGACTTATGGCGGACGACAACTTCCCCCGCGTATCCGCTCGTCAACCTGTTACTTTCGAACACCTGCACATTCGCGAACGGGAAGCCTGGCCGCAACCCTCCAGGCGTCCTGCGCTACTTTGTCCCGCATCGGCTAACTGGGTCGGCTCAGGCTGACTTCTCGCGCGGTGTCCGCCGCGTCACGTCCCTCGGGACGATGGTCGGATTGACGTTCTCTAGCACCGCTTCGCGCGTGATCACGACGCGCTCCACGTCTTTGCGGCTGGGGACCTCATACATGACCGACTGCAGGACCTCTTCCAAGATCGCGCGCAGGCCACGAGCCCCGGTGCCGCGCAGGTTCGCCTGGTCGGCAATGGCCTCCAGCGAATCTGGCGTGAATTCCAGGTCTACGCCGTCGAGCTCGAACAGCCGCCGGTACTGCTTCACCAGAGCGTTACGCGGCTCGGTCAGGATCTGGATGAGCGCATCCCGGTCGAGGTTGTGCACGCTGGTGATCACCGGCAGCCTGCCGACGAACTCGGGAATCATCCCGAACTTCAGCAGGTCTTCTGGCATCACTTCGCCGAACTGGTCCGTGTTGTTCGCGTTCCTGACCCTCAGCTTGGCGTTGAAGCCCATGCCGTTGTGACCGGAACGCTGCTCGATGATCTTCTCGAGCCCGGCGAACGCCCCGCCGCAGATGAACAGCACGTTGGTCGTGTCGATCTGGATGAACTCCTGGTGCGGATGCTTGCGTCCGCCCTGCGGCGGCACCGAGGCCGTGGTGCCCTCGAGGATCTTCAGCAGCGCCTGCTGGACCCCTTCACCGGAGACGTCCCGGGTGATCGACGGGTTCTCGCTCTTGCGCGCGATCTTGTCGATCTCGTC
>PMOU01000602.1:9449-13726 GCA_003161205.1 Actinomycetota bacterium
GGCCAGCGTCTGGGCCAGCAGCGTCTTGCCCGAGCCCGTCGGGCCCAGCAAGAGGATGTTGGACTTAGCCAGCTCGACGCCCTCCTCGCCGGGCCGGTCGTCCCCCGACTGAACGCGCTTGTAGTGGTTGTAGACGGCCACGGACAGGGCTTTCTTAGCCTTGTCCTGACCGATCACGTAAGCGTCGAGGAACTCGTAGATCTCGCGCGGCTTGGGCAGGCTGTCCCACTTGAACTCGGTGGGCTCGGCGAGCTCTTCCTCGATGATCTCGTTGCAGAGGTCGATGCACTCGTCGCAGATGTATACGCCCGGTCCGGCGATCAGCTTCTTGACCTGCTTTTGACTCTTACCGCAGAACGAGCACTTCAGCAGGTCCCCACCGTCACCGATGCGTGCCACCCAGATACTCCTTTACATGGTGCCGCGATGACGGCCGTGCCGGCCGCCGCCAGCGGACATGTCCCGCGGGGCTGTCAAGCGCTTGCATATCGACGGTACCGCCTCCTGGGCTCGATGGACACCATCAAACCCCTAAGCGACCCGGGAGGGAAGAGCTGAGTCCTTCCGGTTAGGAAGACACTACCTCGATAGCGCGCTCGCTGCCCCTCTTGATCATGGTCAGGACCTCATCGACGAGTCCGTACTCCTTGGCTTCCTCGGCGGTGAGGAACTTGTCCCGCTCGATGTCGCGGCGGACCTTCTCCTCGTCCTGGCCGGTGTGCCGGGCCAGGATGACCTCCATCGCCGCGCGCATCCGCAGGATCTCCCTGGCCTGGATCTCCATGTCACTGGACTGGCCGTAGCCGCCCTCGGTGGCCGGCTGGTGGATGAGGATCCTGGAGTTGGGCAGCGCCATCCGCTTGCCCTTGGTGCCCGCGGCAAGAATCACCGCGGCCGCCGAGGCCGCCTGCCCGATGCAGCAGATCTGNNATGTAGATGGTGATGTCGCGATCCGGGTCGATGGCCTCAAGGGTCAGCAGCTGCGCCATGACGTCGTTCGCCGAGGCGTCGTCGATCTGGACGCCGAGGAAGATGATCCGTTCCTCGAAGAGCTTGTTATACGGGTTCATCTCCTTGATCCCGTACGAGGTGCGCTCCACGAAGGACGGCAGCACNNTACCGGGACTGCGGGGTCAGCAGGCCTGACTGAGGGCTCCGCAAGCTGGCTTCGCTCACGTTCGGCTCCTTTGGGTTGATCATGACAGGACACCGGAGGTAGGCACCTCGACCGCACTGCGGATCACCTGGTCGACGAAGCCGTACTCCTTGGCTTCCTCCGCGGTGAACCAGCGGTCNNNNGACGCGGTACCGCCGATACCTCCGGACGGCTGGTGCATCAGCACCTGGGCGTGCGGCAGGGCGTACCGCTTGCCCGGCGCACCCGCCGTCAACAGGAACTGTCCCATGGACGCGGCCATTCCCATCGCGTAGGTGGCGATATCGTTGGGCACATACTGCATGATGTCGTAAATGGCCATCCCCGCGTAAACCGAGCCGCCCGGGGAGTTGATGTAGATGCTGATGTCGCGCTTGGCGTCCTCTGAGGCGAGCAGCACGATCTCGGCACAGATGCGGTTAGCGAGGTCGTCGTCAACCTGCTGACCGAGGAAAATGATGCGATGCCGCAGCAACCGCTGGAACAGCTGCTCCCCGAACGGCATAACGGGGGGCTCCGCGGCCGCCACGATCGACGGCGCCCCCGAAAGCGATGGGCTCCACAAAGGCTGAGTCACAATCTCACCTGCTCCAGGTATGTCTGGTGTCATTGACAGGACCATAACGCCGGCGCGGAACCCGATCGTCCCGCATAGCCCCCTGTTCGCTACTGGCGCACCGAGTTGCGAGGGTTGCGGGGGGTCACCGCCCGGCGCGGGGGCACACGACCAAGCCGCAGTAGCCGGTACCTTCGCCCGGCCGGCCTGCGGTTGCGCCGTTTCGTTACGCCTCGGCGCTGTCCTCGACCGCGCTGCTTTCGACCGCGCTGCCTTCGGTGCCGCCCTCGTCAGCGTCGGGATCCGTTTCGGCCATCACTTCCGCGTCGTCGTCAGCGGCGACCGCGTCTTCGACGGCCCCAGCGGCCTCCGCGGGCGCGTTGAGAGCGGCCTTGATGTCAACCTCGTGACCCGACTCATCGGTGACCTTGACGCGCTCGGCGATCAGGTTCATCGCCTTGCCCCGAAGGACCTCGGCGGCCGCGTAGGAGAGCTGGCCGCTGTCGGCGAGCTGCTGAGCCAGCTGTTCCGGCGCGACTCCCATCTGCTCGGCCTGCCGGGTGACGTACGCGGAGAGCTCAGCCTGGTCGACGCCGAGTTCTTCGGTCCGGGCCAGCTGGTCGAGGATCAGGCTGACCTTGACCGAACGGCGAGCTCGCTGGTCGATGTCCGCCTCGAACTGCTCCTGCGTCTGGTCCGACATCTCCAGGTAGCCCTCCAGGGTGGCGCCGGCCCGGGTGAGCTGCTGCTGGACCGACTCCCTGTTCTGATTGGCCTCGTCCTGCACGACGCTTTCCGGCAGCGGGATGTCGATCTTGTCGAGCAGCGCGTCGAGGGAACGATCACGCGCCTGGACTACCTGCTGCACCTTCTTCATCCGCTCCAGCTGGGCGCGCGTGTCGGCGCGCAGCTCGCCTAGCGTGTCGAACTCGCTGGCCAGCTGGGCGAACTCGTCGTCCAGGCCGGGCACTTCCTTGACCTTGACGCTGTGCACGGTGACGGTCACNNCCGACCTGGTAGGACAGGCCACTGGCCTGGGCGTCCTCGACCGGCTTGCCGTCCACGGTGGCCGACAGGTCGATGGAAACGTAATCGTCGGGCTGAACCGCCCGCTGCACGGACTTGAGCGAGGCGAACCGCTCCTGCAGCGAGCCGAGATACTCCGCTACCTCATCCGGGGTGACCAGCGTGTCATCGACCGTGACCGACAAGGTGGCGAAGTCCGGCAGCTCGAACTTCGGCCGGATGTCGACCTCGACGGTGAAGGTCAGTTCCTTGCCGTCGTCGATGCTGGTGATCTCGACTTCGGGCTGGCCGAGGGCATAGATATCGCCGTCAGCGACCGCCTTGGCATACAGATCAGGTATCGCTTCGTTCACCGCCTGGCTCAGCACGACGTCGCGGCCGACCCGGCGGTCGATTACCGGCGGCGGCACGCGGCCCGGCCGGAAGCCCGGGATGCGGACCTGCCGTCCGACCTCGCGGTAAGCCTTGTCGAGGCTGGGCTTCAGCTCATCGAACGGCACCTCGACACTCAGCCGCACACGGGTCGGGCTCAGCTCTTCGACGTCAGTCTTCACGTCCGCGTCACTCCGGGATCGGGGATGGTAACTCAGCGCTTGATCGCTGAGAAGTCTAAGCCGACAGTCTAGGGGCTAGCGGACTCTGACCACGCGCACCGGCGGCGGCTCATCGCTCCGGGGCCGGTTGTCACCGATCACGAGATGCAGCAGCCAGCTCACCAGCCCCACGATGATCGCGCCCCAGAAGGCGGGCCAGAACCCGGTCACGTGGAACGGCAGCGTCAGGTCACCGGCGATGACGCTGGTCAGCCACAGCAGCAGGCCGTTGACGATCAGCGCGGCCAAGCCGAGCGTGAGGATGTAGAACGCGCAGCCGACGACCTTGATCAGCGGCTTGAGCGTGGCGTTGATGACGCCGAAGATCAGGGCCACCACGAGCAGGGTGCCCAGCTTCGACCAGCCGCTCCCGGCGAGGAGCTCAATCCCGGGGACCGCCCAGGTCGCGACGCCCAGAGCGGCAGCGGATACCACTACCCTCAGCAGGAACTTCATAGACCCGATATTACTCGACTTTTCGCGTAGTGCCATGTGGGCGCGGGAGGGAAGCGCCGGTGGCAGCATGCCGGGGAGGGGAAGCTAGCTTCCCCGAAGCGGGTCACGTTAGCACTCTTGCGGGCCCTGTTCCTCGGGCCGTCTACTGGTACCACGATGGACCGGGAACCACGGGCCGCGGCAGTCAGGCGGCGTGGTCAGAGCTGTGTGGAGAGTGGGGGGCGGGCGTGCGTATCGTCCTGACCTGGCTGCGCCTGGAGGCGCGGCGGCGCTGGGTGTCGCTGGTGGTGCTGGCCTTGCTGGTGGCGGTGTCCACCGCTACCGTCCTCACGGCGACGGCGGGGGCCCGCCGTGGGGACACCGCGCTGGACCGGCTGGAGGCACAGACGCTGCCCGCCACCGTGGCCGTGCTGGCCAACCAGCCGGGTTTCAACTGGAACAAGATCAAGGCGCTGCCCGAGGTGGCCGCGATGACCAGGTTCCCGGTCAC
>PMOU01000610.1 GCA_003161205.1 Actinomycetota bacterium
TCGCGGCGTCGGTGGCCTGGGTCGGGCTGAGGAAGACCGGGCTCCCGGTGACTGCGGGCAGCTTTGCGGCCGCGCTGGTGTCGATACTGCCGTTGGAGGTCATGGCCACCTGCTCGACCGGNNTACAGGAACTCCTCCCACAGCCGCGCAGCGGCGGGGTGCGGGGCGTTCTTGTTAATGGCCTGCGCGTAGTACCCGCCCAGCACGGCGTTCGACGGGATGAACACCTTCCAGTTCGACACCCCCACGTAGCTCGACAGGTTCAGGTAATCCCAGTCGAACACGACCGGGGTCGTACCCGCCTTGATCGTCGCGCCGGTCGCCGACACGGGGGAGAAGTTGCCCGCGGCCTTCAGCTTGTGGAAGAAGGACACGCCGTCGGCAATATTGCTGGCCGTGCCGCCTTCGGCCAGGTTCACCATCATGACGCCGTTCAGGGCGGCGTTGGCCGAGGTCGGGTTCCCGTTCAGGGCAACCGCGTTCTTGAACTTCGAGCTGAGCAGCTGGCTCAGTGAGGTGATCGTCCCGAACTTGCCGGAGTACCCGACCGCCATGTAGCCGCCGTAGTCCTGGACCCATAGTCCGTTCGGCGCCTTCTGGGCCGTCGGGATGCTGCTCCAGGTGCTGACCTCGTACGGGGCGAAGAGACTGGTGTTGGCGAGGGCGACGGCCATGCCGATGTCCACGACGTCCGGTGCCTTGGCGGTGCCGTTCTCCGTCTTGACCGCGTCGACTTCCTGCTGGCTGGTGCCATCGGGAAGGGCGGAATTGACCTTGATGCCGTAGTCCTTCTCGAAGGTCGAGATGATGGCGCCGTAGTTGGCCCACGTCGGCGGGAGCGCGATGACGTTCAGCGTGCCCTCCGCCTTGGCCGCCTTGACCAGAGCGCTCATGCCGCCTCCGGCCGATGCGGAGGTCTCGTTGGCCCAGTTAACGCTGCTGCTTCCACTCGCGCCCGAGGAAGAAGAACTCGACGAGCAGCCGGCGGCCGCCAACAATGCCGCAGCCGCGACTCCAGCGACCGCGTATCGATATGACAATCTCACCAATTCCTCCTGAAAGCTTTCCCTGTCCCGAAGTGGATCACGACGGCCCGAAAAAGGATCGGGCGGCAGTAGCGAGGAGGCCTACCGGCCCACTTATCCCCCAGCTGAGAGTGCAGGATAAACGCCTCTAAAACGTTTAGCGTTCGAATGCTCACACATGCTCGCGAGGGGTGTCAAGCGACGTTACCGAGTTGTCGCACTGAGCCGCGCGAACACTAGGTGAACGGACAAAGTCCGGTGCCTGCAAGGACGCGCGTTCGACCAGTTTTACGGGAGCGATGTAGTCGGTGGGCGGATCCCAGTCCAGCAGCCGGGCCATCAGGGCCCGGCCCATTTCCTGGCCGTCCGTGCGGATGGTAGCCAGGGGCGGATCAAGCAACTCAGAGGTCGGCAGGTCATCGTGTCCGACGACGGAGACATCCGGCCCGATNNGTGGGCGCGTCCGGGCGGGCCAGCAACGCGCCGGCGGCCTTGCGCACATCCTTGATGGTCAGCGGCGAGCGCATAACGTGCGGCCGGATACCGAGTTCGCGGGCATAGCGCCGGAAATAGCGCAGCCGGTCCGTGTCGGCCGCCATACCGCGCGGCGCGGACAGGAAAGCGGCTGAGCAGTGGCCTAGTTCGGCGATGCGGCGCATCGCCAGTTCGACTCCGGCCGCATTGTCGGGGTAGACCCGCGAGACGCCGGCGATGCCGTCCATGGACGCGTTCAGCGCCACCACCGGGGTCCCGGGCCGCAACTGCTGCCACAGCCGCACCGATTCGCCGTTCCCGACCGGGGCGATGGCCAGGCCAGCCAGGCGCTGAGCGGCCATTTCCCGGACATGCATGCGCTCGCGTTCCATCGAGTAGTGCGAGTCAAGGAGCAGCAGGGTGGCACCCGCCTCGTCCGCTGCCCGTTCGGCCCCGGTCAGCACCTCCAGGAAGAAGGGATTGCTGAAGTTGCGGATGACCAGGCCGTAGGTCGTGGTGCGTCCTCGCCGCAGTGCCTGGGCCTGCGGGTTGGCGCGGTACCCCAGCTCCGCCGCGGCCGCCAGGATCCGCCGGCGGGTATCCTCCGCCACGCCGGGCTGGCCGTTGAGGGCAAAGCTCACCGACGCGACTGAAACGCCGGCCTTCCGCGCGACGTCACGAATTCCCGCTGGCTGCTGCGATCCGCCCTGGTGATTCGTCATCGCCTTACCCGCGCTTATGACGCTCTGCTTCCCCCGAAAGGAGCGGATGTACGTCGCTGACCGCACATCCTAACCACCCAGCAGGCTGCCAGCCAGATGGCAGCCGCGGCGTATCGTGCGGCGGTCGTCACGCCGAGAAATCAGGCCATGACGGAATCGATAGGGGAGGATATCCGCGATCGTCTCGAGAATGAGCGGAGCGCTCTCCTGTCGGTAGCTGCTGGCGAACGAAGCTGGCGGCGGGCGTTACTCATGGGTTACGTTCCTGGTCGATGCCTCCGTATCAGTGGTGCGGCCGACGACGCCGGGTAACCGTCCTCGGCTGCCTCATCCTCGCCGTCGGCCCGTTCGCGCGGACCCCCACCGCGCAAGCG
>PMOU01000435.1 GCA_003161205.1 Actinomycetota bacterium
CGGCGGCAGGCGGTCTCGGTGTGCAGCCGCAGCAGCAGCGTACGGCGTACGGCATCAACATAAGGGAACTCATAAGCAGGATCGGCGGCAGTCCATGACCCGCTATGCCATGACCTTGAGGAGGCGCATCTAGCACATTCACCACTCTCCGGCTTATTGTTCCCGCGCCCAAAAGCACGGTGACGTGCCGTTGACACCTCTCAATACTTGCTTGAGCAAGGAATTTGCCGCATACTGAGGACATGCCTACGGAGCCCGCCCCGCAGCCGTTGAGTCCCGCGGAGGAGCGAACCTGGCGCGCACTGATGCGCCTGATGGTGGTCATGCCCAGGGCGATCGATGAAGACCTATGCCGCCGCGCCGGCCTGGGCATGACCCGCTACGTCGTCCTGATGCGGCTGTCCGAGGCTCCGGAACACGCGCTGCGGATGGTCGACCTGGCCGAGGCCGTGTCGATCTCACCCAGCAGGATGACTCGCATCATCCAGTCCATGCTCAGCGAGGGCCTGGTCACCCGCCAGATGGCACCTTCCGACGGTCGCGCCAGCCTGGCGACCCTGACCGCAAAGGGCCTGCAGAGACTGCAAGACGCGTGGCCCGCGCACCTGACCGGGGCCCGGAGGCTGGTCCTGGACCACATAGATCCGCGGGACCTGGCCGACTTCAATCGCATAATGGAACGGCTGCTGCGGGCCATCGAGGGTTCCCCCGACTTCCAGGCAAGCCGGCCCGGCACGGCCGGGAACGCAGACGACGCCGAACTAGGGGCCGCGTAGGACCCGGGTCACAAGACACCGGCGCAAGTCCGAGGCGGCCAGCACATCGCCGCCTCGGGGCCTATCCGACGAAGCCGCGGTCGATGTCCGCGGCCGGCCAGGTGTGGCAGATGGTGCCGGTCAGCTGCGTTCGCAGGCACGTCGGCGGGTTGCAGTCACAGCTGGTGATGTCTGCGGTCTTCCCGCTCAGTACCTTGACCGCCCAGTCGGGGTCGGTGAGCAACGCCCGGCCCAGCATGACGGCGTCACCAGCGCCCGAGCCGACGATATGCTCGGCGCGCTCGGGATGCCCAAGGCCACCATTGACGAAGATCGGTACCCGGGCCCGGTCCCGGATGACGCTGACGGCCCCGGCGTCATACGCGCTGGGGTTGCAGGCCGGGTCGGCGGCGAGCCGGGCACGCAGCGATTCGAAGGTGCTCGGCACCGGCGAGATGAAGTCGACGCCGCGGCCGGACAGCCGGCCGGCTAGCCAGGCCGCGTCATCAGGTCCCCAGCCGCCAGGCATGCCTTCGTCGCTGAGCAGATGGAAGCCGACCAGGATCTGTCCTGCCGCGGCCGCCACGACGGCATCGACCGTTTCCAGCACGAACGCCGTCCGGCCAGCGATGTCGCCGCCGAAGGCATCGGTTCGCTGGTTCATTCGCGGCGACATGAACTCTGACAGCAGGAACCCCTGCGCTCCGTGCAGCTGCACGCCGTCGAACCCGGCTCGCACGGCAAGCCGCGTAGCTCCCGCGAAGGAGTCGATGACCTGGGACATCTCCTCCAAGGTGATCTCGTCCGGAGTCACCATCCGCCCGGGTGTCAGCTCGAACGGCGTCGCCGAGGGTGCCAGGCGGCGGCGGGCGCCGTACTCCTCCCAGGGACCGGCGTAGCGCCCGGCGTGCACCAGCTGGAGGACCGCGAGCGCCCCCTCGGCGCGGACCGACGCAGCGAGCTTGGCCAGGCCGGGCAGGTATTCCTCGCCAGCGGCGAGCCCCTGCCGGGGCATCTGCCGCCCGGACTCCTCGACCGCGAAGTTCTCCGTGACCACCATGCCCACTCCGCCCCGCGCGCGGCGGGCGTAGTGCGCGATCGTCCGATCCGTTACCCGGCCGTCCTGGTCCTGGTAGGAAACCGACAACGGCGCCTGGACGATCCGGTTCCGCATGGTGCGGGGGCCGACGTCCAGCTGGCTGGCCAGGCCGGGATAGAGGTATCCCTCGGGCAGGCCGACGGGGCTCATGCCACTCCTTCGGTGGCGGGCCGGCGGCCCCAAGAGGCACCGGGCCGGGGGATGCGTTCCCTGGGCGGGGCCACCCCGGCCGGGGGCTTAGGGCCGCGGTCCTTGCCGAGCGTCGGGCAGGCGACCGCGCCGACGTTGCTGACCGATACCGCTAGCCGGCCCAGGTTGGTGATCTCCACCGCGATCTCCTGGCCGTCGAGCACCTGGCCCACTCCGGCCGGTGTACCCGTGGCGATGACGTCGCCGGGGTAGAGCACCATCGCCGAGCTGACGTACTCGATGAGCCGCGGCACGTTCCAGATGAGGTCCCTCAGGTCGGCCCGCTGGCGCAGCTCCCCGCCGACCCAGGTGTGCAGTTCCATCTCCTCGACCGGGCCGGCCTCCTCCGGTGTGACCAGATACGGGCCGGCGGGGGTGAAGGTGTCGAATGACTTGCGGATAGAGCGGTCCTCGCCACCGCGCATGGTCATGTCCAGCAGGCAGGTGTAGCCCGCCAGGTAATCCAGGACGCTGTCGGCCGCCACATGCGAGGCGGTACGCCCGATGACGACGGCCAGCTCTCCCTCCTGGTCGAAACGCCGGTCGGTGTAGGG
>PMOU01000507.1:0-319 GCA_003161205.1 Actinomycetota bacterium
CCTGGCGGTCGGTGCTGATCTTCGCGTCCAAGTGGTTCCAGATCGAGTCGCTCTACAAGTTCAACGCCAAGTTCTGTCCCGTCTGGCAGCCGCGGTTCTTTGTCTTCCCGAGCACGAAGGACGCGCCGAGGATCGCGCTGGCCGCTCTCCAGGCGGAGGCGTTCCTGGTGCGGCCGGGGGTTGAGCTGCGCCGGATCGCCCGCCGGATCGCCCGCAAGCTTGGCCTGGCCACGCTAGTGAGGCGCCTGCGCCTGCGCCGGGATGTGCAGCAGCTGTGAGCCCCCCGTGAGCGGGGGCCCCGGGGGGTACGGGGGGGCGG
>PMOU01000507.1:340-7322 GCA_003161205.1 Actinomycetota bacterium
TCCTTCTCCGACGGCGGCCAGTGGTACGGGGCGGACGCCGCCATCGCGCACGGCCTGGACCTGGTCGCGCAGGGCGCGGACATCGTGGACGTGGGCGGCGAGTCCACCCGGCCCGGTGCCCAGCGGGTCTCCGCCGAAGAGGAGCTGCGCCGGATCGGCCCCGTCGTGACCGAGCTCATCGGTGCCGGCGTCCCGGTGTCCATCGACACGATGCGCGCGCCAGTCGCGGAGTTCGCGTTGAACGCGGGCGCGCAGCTCGTCAACGACGTGAGCGGCGGCCTGGCCGATCCCGTCATGCCCCGGCTGGTCGCGGCGGCTGGGGTGTCCTACGTGGTGGTGCACTGGCGCGGTCACAGCCGCGACATGTATACGCGCGCGGTCTACGCCGACGTGGTGGCTGAGGTCCGCGATGAGCTGGCCCGGCGGGTGGACGCGGTGATCGGCGCGGGGGTCGATCCCGGCTGCATCGTGCTCGACCCCGGTCTCGGCTTCGGCAAACGTCCCGAGCACAACTGGCCGCTGCTGGCTCACCTCGCTGAGGTGGCCAAGCTCGCCGCGGGCACCTTCCCGGTTCTGGTCGGGGCCTCCAGGAAACGCTTCCTCGGCAACCTGCTGGCCGGGCCGGACGGTACGCCGCGGTCGTTCGAGGATTGCGACGGGGCCACGGTAGCGGTGACGGCGCTGGCCGCCGCCGCGGGCGCCTGGTGCGTGCGCGTACACCAGGTGCCGCTCAATGCGGACGCCGTCCGGGTCGCGGCCGCGTGGCACGGGGCCAGCCAAGCGACGGCGACCCCCGGCCCGCCGCTGCCGGTAACCGGCCGGTCATGATCCTGCGGCAGCGCGTGGTGCTGGCCGTCGGAGCTAACCTCGGCGACCGGCTAGGTACCCTTCAGGCATGCGTGCAAGCCATCGGCGAGCTCCCGGACACTGAGGTGCTGGCCATCTCACCCGTCTATGAGACCGCTCCGGTGGGCGGCCCCGCCCAGCCCGATTACCTGAACGCGGTGCTCATCGCGGTGACCGGACTGAGCCCGCTTGACCTGCTCGAGGCGGCGCACGGCATCGAGGCGGAGTTCGGCCGGGTCCGGGCGGAGCGGTTCGGACCGCGCACGCTCGATATCGACATCATCAGCTACGCGAACGAGGTCAGCAGCGACCCGGTGCTGACCCTGCCTCACCCCCGCGCCCGCGAGCGCGCGTTCGTGCTCGCGCCGTGGCGCGATATCGCCCCCGAGGCGAGCCTGCCCGGCCAGGGGCTGGTGCGGGATCTGCTGGCGGGCCTGGACACCGGCGGCATCCGGCGCCCGCCCGGCATGGTTCTCCTGCGGCCGGCGGCCGGCCCCCCCGCGGGGAGCACATGAAACCGACCCGTTCATCGACGCTGGTCGTCGTCGCCGTCATCGTCGCGCTCGCGGTCTGGCTCCTGCTGCACCCGGTGTACCAGCGGCTTCCGCCGCTGCCATGGACTCCAGTGCCCGCGCTCCTGCTGGCGGCCGCGGTGGAGGCCTGGACGGGCCGCGACCTGCGGGCCCGGATCGCCGGCCGGCGCGGGGGCAGCCAGACCAAGCCGGCCGACCCGCTTGTCGTGTCGCGGATGGTCGCGCTGGCCAAGGCCAGCTCGCTGGTGGGCGCGGCGGTCGCCGGGGCGGCGGCCGGTTTCGATATCTACCTGAGCGGATCCCTCAATGCCGCCGTGCCGCGTCAGGATGCGCTCACGGCGCTCCTGACGTTTGCCTCCGCCATCCTGCTGGCCTGCGCCGCGCTCTTCCTCGAGTACTGCTGCCGCGTGCCCGACACCCCCGGCCGCGACCAGGACGACGGATCAGTCCCACCGCGCTGAACCGGTTCCATCCCGGCCAGTGCCGGATACCCGTGTGGTGTCCGGTGCCCTTGGCCGTGACTATCCTGGTCACCGCACCATCTGCCGTCCGGTACCCGCAGGACTGGAACGAAATGAACCCTGGTTATCACCCGCATCCCGAACCCGGCGCGGCCGCACCGCACCCGGCCCGGCTGGCCGTCGGCGTCATCGGCGCGGGACGGGCCGGCACCGCGCTCGGCACGGCGCTCGTCCGCGCCGGGCACCGGGTGGTGGCCGCGTCCGCGGTCTCGCAGGCCTCCGTGACCAGGGCGCGGGCGGCCTTTCCCGATGCGGTCATCACTGAGCCCGGCGACGTGGCCGGCCGCGCCGACCTGGTCTTGCTGACCGTGCCCGACGACGCGCTGCCCGGCCTGGTGGCCGGCCTCGCGGCGACGGGAGCGCCGGTCCAGGGCCGGATGCTCGCGCACGCGAGCGGGCGCCACGGCCTGGCGGTGCTCGAGCCTGACCACCCGCCTAGGCGGACTGCCGCTGGCTCTGCACCCGGTGATGACCTTCACCGGGCGCGGCGACGACGTGGACAGGCTCGGCCGGAACGTGCTTCGGGGTGACCGCGCCCGACGCGCTCAGGCCCGCGGCCGAGGCCCTGGTGATCGAGATGGGCGGCGAACCCGTCTTCATCGCCGAGGAGGACAGGAGCCTGTATCACGCGGCGCTGGCGGGCGCGGCCAACCACCTGATCACGCTCGTGGCGCAGGCGGCGGACCTGCTGCGGATGGCCGGAGTGGGCGAGCCTGCGCGCCTGCTCGGGCCGCTGCTCTTTGCCTCCCTCGACAACGCGCTGCGGTTCGGCGACGCCGGCCTGACCGGTCCGGTCGCCCGCGGCGACGCGGAGACGGTGGCCGCGCACGTGAGCGCCCTGGAAACCGCCCCGGCGGCGTCGGCGGCCGCGGTCGCCGCGTATATCGCCATGGCCAGGCTGACCGCGGATCGCGCACTGGCCGCCGGGCTGCTCAAGCCGGCCGACGCGGAACGCCTGCTCGACGTGCTCGGCGGCCGTCCGTGAGCCAGCCGTCCGTGAGCCAGCCGTCCCTGAGCCAGCCTTCCGCGAGCGGGCAGGCGGCGGCCGGGCAGGCCGCGCCGTCTCCGGTGCTCGCGCGGACCAAGGCCGAGCTCGCTGTCGTCCGGGCGGCCCTGCCCGGGCCTGTCGTCCTGGTGCCGACCATGGGCGCGCTGCACACCGGGCACGCCGCCTTGCTGCGCGCGGCCCGGGCGCTGGCCGGGCCGGATGGCAGCGTCGTGGTGTCGGTCTTCGTGAACCCGCTCCAGTTCGGCCCGGCCGAAGATCTTGATCGTTACCCGCGGACCCTGGACGAGGACCTGGCCATGTGCGCCCGCGAGGGGGTGAGCCTGGTCTTCGCGCCGTCCGCCGCCGACATGTACCCCGGCGGTAAGCCGGAAGTGACCGTCGACCCGGGTCCGGTGGGGCAGGTGTTCGAGGGCAAGTTCCGGCCTGGTTTCTTCGACGGCGTGCTGACCGTGGTGCTGAAGCTGCTGCACCTGACGCGCCCGGCGGTGGTGGTCTTCGGTGACAAGGACGCGCAGCAGCTGGCGCTGGTCCGGCGGATGGTCAGTGACACCGACCTCGGCCTCACCGTCGAGTCGGTACCCATCGCACGCGATGCCGACGGGCTCGCCACCTCCAGCCGGAACCGCTATCTGTCCGCGGCTGAGCGGACGGTAGCGCTCGCCCTGCCCCGCGCGCTGCGCGCGGGCCAGGCCCGGGCCGCGCGGGGCGTCCTGGCGGTGCTCAGCGCCGCCCGGGAGATCCTGGACGCCGAACCCGCGCTGGCCGTCGACTACGTCGAGGTGGTGGACCCGCGCACGTTCGCCGCGGTCCGGCCCGGTCACGGCGGCCCGGCGCTGCTGGTGGCCGCGGCCCGGGCGGGCGGCACCCGGCTGATCGACAACGTGCCCGTCCTGCTGCCGACCGGACCCGGCCTCCCGGCCGCCGGGGAATGACCAGGAAATGCTGCCGCGAAGGGCGTGCCCGTCATGCTGCTGACGATTGACATCGGGAACACCAACACGGTTCTCGGCGTATTCGACGGAGACCGGGTGATCGAGCACTGGCGGATCGCCACGGTCCCTGACCGGACCGCGGACGAACTCGCCGTCGTGCTGCACGGCCTGCTCGCGGCCAGCAACTCGTTCGCGGAAAGAGATATTCACGGTATATCGCTCTGCTCGACCGTGCCTTCGGTGCTGCGCCAGATGAGAGAGATGTGCGAGCGCTATTACGGTGACCTGGAAACGGTCATCGTCGAGCCCGGGGTAAAGACGGGTGTGCCGGTGCGGACCGACAACCCCAAGGAAGTGGGCAGCGACCGGATCATGAACTCGCTCGCGGCGGTGCACCTTTACGGCGGCCCTGCGATAGTCGTGGATTTCGGGACCTCCACGAACTTTGACGCGGTGAGCCGCCGTGGCGAGTTCGTCGGCGGCGCACTTGCGCCTGGAATCGAGATATCCGTGGACGCGCTGTCGCGCCGCGCCGCGCAATTGCTCAAAGTCGAGCTGACCAGGCCGCCTCGCGTCATCGGCAAGAACACCGTGGAGGCACTGCAATCCGGCATCATCTACGGATTCGCCGCTCAGGTGGAGGGAATTGCCCGGCGGATGGCGCTCGAACTATCGCCGGCCGACCCGGACGCGGTAACCGTCATCGCCACCGGCGGCCTCGCCGCACTTGTCATCGACGAGGTAAGTGTCATTGACGCTTACGAACCCTGGCTCACCCTCATCGGCTTGCGGCTCGTCTACGAGAGAAATGCGGGGCAGCCGGAGGCCTCCGCCAAGCTAGGTTAAGCCCACCGCCCGGCTCCGGCGGCACCAGCTGATCAGCCCGGCGTCAGCGGGCCGGACCCCTTCAGCCGCTAGCCGCTCTTGTTCAGCCGATCCGGACCGCGCCTACGTAAATGCTCCAGTCGATCGCCTGCACCTCGACCACCTGGCCGAAGTCGGGAGCGTCGATCATCAATCCGTCGCCTATGTAAAGCCCGACGTGGCTGATGTCCTGATAGAAGAAGACCAGATCACCCGGCTCCAGGTCGGCGCGCGCAATGTGCACCCCTGAGTTCCACTGGCTTCCCGTGTAATGCGGGAGCGAGATGCCTTCCTGGGCGTAGGCCCACATCACCAGTCCGGAGCAGTCGAACTCGCCCGGGCCCGCCGCCCCCCAGACATAGGGGTCGCCCTCCCTGGTGATCGCCGCCTGCAGGGCCTGGGCGCCGACCGTGTTCGCGGTCGGGATGCTGATGTCGGGATACTGCCCTGTCTGGTTGAAGACCGCCATCGCCTGCTTCATCGCCGCGCTGTTGACCACGTCGATCTTCGCCTCGATGGCTTGCTTCTTGGCGTTCATCTGAGCTTCGAGCGAGTCGACGGCGGAGACTTGCTGATCGGCGATCTGCTTATCCCGTAGCGCCTGGGCTTCCTCGTTGCTCAGCGTATTTACTTTGTCGCCGGTCGACTGATCCATTTCGGTGATCGTGGAGGCCTGGCTGAGAAACTGCTGGGGGTTTCCGGTGGTCAGCGCCTGCAGCGCCGGGTCGAGTCCGGAGTTCATGTAGTTCTCGGCCGCCAGCTGGGCCACGGCCTGCTGGCCGATGCTGAGCGCGGACGCGCCCCGGGCGGCGGCTTTCGCCGCGATCCGGGAGTCGTCCTGAGCCCGGGTGAGCTGGATGCGCAGTCCGTCGTATTGCTCGCTCAGCGCGTTGATCTGGAACTCGAGCTGCTTCGCCTGGGCAACCAGGGTGGTCAGGTTCGGCTTCGGCGCCGTCGGCTGCGCGGCGCTGCTTCCCCCGGGCAGGGTCAGGGCGAGCACGGCCGTCGCCGCGGCGAGACCGGCTGCCCCCCTGAGTTTGCGCACAACGACGCACGATATTGGAATCAAAGGCCGGTTGCCAACCGAGTCCGGAGAACTGTTACCTCGCCCGGCCCGGCAGCCGGGCCGGGCCCTGGGGGGCAGCGGCTATCGTGGACGGCGTTATGCCTTACACGATCAGGTCCGCGCGCACTCGAGACGTGCCCGCGATCCGGAAGCTGATCGACTCAAATGTTGAGTCCGGGCGTTTGCTGAGTAAGGCTCCGGTCACTCTCTATGAGGACATTCAGGAGTTCTGCGTAGCAGAACTCTCTGATGATGCCGCGCTGGCGGGTTGCGGCGCATTGCATGTCATGTGGGAGGATCTCGCCGAGATCAGGACGGTCGCCGTGCGCGAGGACTGCCAGGGGCTAGGTATCGGCCACGGCATCGTCGATACTCTGCTGCGGCGAGCCTGCGCGGTAGGCGTGGATCGCGTGTTCGTGTTGACTTTCGCGGTGGACTTCTTCGCCCGGCACGGATTCCAGGAGATCAACGGTACTCCCGTGGCCGCAGAGGTGTACTCAGAGCTATTGCGCTCCTATGACGAGGGCGTCGCGGAGTTTCTCGACCTAGGCTGGGTAAAGCCCAACACGCTCGGCAACACTCGCATGCTGTTGCGTCTCTTACCGGCGGGAAATGATCACCAGCGGGGCGCACGAGGCGATACAAGGCTAGCGGGAGCATCGTCCGCTCCCGGATGACCCCGTGGATGACAGAGAGGACTTCTATGTGGCAGGATCTCGCGGCGGTGACTCCGCCCCTGGTAGTTTGCGTTGCCTTCCTCATCGGCCTCGCGGCGTTGCTGCGCCGGGAGATGTCCCCTAAGCGCCGCGCCGAGAGGAACGACAAGCGCCGTTCCCGTGATGAGGGGTCTTGAAATATCAGGTAACGCCGGGTTATATCCGAACTGCAGAACTGCTCGAACTGGCTAAACGCTTGGCCCTGTAGATCCAGTATCGGCGTTGCGCATGATCTATGTCTTGCCGTCGATGCTAACGGTGTCACCAATGGCTGATTACGCTGAGTGACCGCCGCCGGATGCCGAAGATGACGCCACCTCGGAGAAAACAAAGAATTACTTGTTGTGGAATTGTCAACGTCAAGGGATTGGGTATACATTTAGCATCTGAAATAGGTTGCTCCGTCAGAAGGGCTGTTTCCATGGCACAGAAGGTGCAGGTGCTTCTCGTCGACGATCTCGACGGTAGCGAGGCTACCGAGACCGTCGCGTTTGG
>PMOU01000409.1 GCA_003161205.1 Actinomycetota bacterium
TTCCAGGAGGGGGCCGCTGCCGGCCACTCGATCCTGAATATCGCGATAAGTTCCCCGTTCGGGCAGGCGCAATTCGAGGTGAGTGCCAGCGCGATGGGGGATTTCCTGCGGCAGACGTACCAGGTGGTCCCGGCCGGGGCTGAGTCGGGCTACCTGGACTTCGAGGCCGAGCTGACCGAGCTGCTCAGCCAGGCGTAACGACCCCGGGGTGGCGAGCGTGGTGACGGTCGGCTGCGGCGGCACCTACGACATCGCCTCCGGGCTCACCGGCTCCAGCGGCGGGGCCGGCAACTCCGTGCTCTTACTGGCCTGCTGCTTGAATAGCCGCAGGGCTATTCAAGCGAATTGCCCGGCATAAACAGCCTTTGCCGGTCGGCCCGATGCACCTTCGGTTTCGTCTCCGTGATAATCCGGTAACGGTTCGTGTATCATCGCAGGCCCGGGCCCGGCAAGATCACTTCTCTGCCATAGAGTCCGAGTCGCAGCCAGTGCATACAGGAAGTGAGATTTCCGTGAGTCAGTTTCCGGATCCGTACCCCCCGGGACCCGGGCAGGAGGGCACTCAGCCGCCGCCCGGCCAGGCCTACNNGGTCAGTCGCCCGGTCAGGGCTTTACCCCGGCGCCGCCGGTACCCGCCGGTTACGGCTACGGCCAGTATCAGAACGTCGTGCCCCAGGGGATGTACTTCGATCAGCTCTCCGGCCTCAACCTGCCCGAGGGCACCCAGCTGGCCAGCGTCGGCCGGCGTATCGGAGCCTGGTTCCTCGCCATCCCGCTCTTCATCGTGACGCTGGGAATCGGCTACATCGTCTGGGGCCTCGTGGTCTGGGGCAGGGGCCAGACCCCGGCGCTGCAGGTGCTCGGAATGCGCGTATGGCGGCCCGAGACCAANNAAGGTGGCCGGTTTCTGGTTCATGGCCTTGCGCGAAATCGTGGGGCGCGTCATCGATGGCATCCTCAGCCTCATCACCGAGATCACCTCGTTCGTGCTTTTCGTGGCCGGCAAGAAGCACCAGTCACTGCACGATGTCATCGCGGGCACGGTGGTCCTGCGCGATCCGGACAACGTGCTCGCCAGCTGAGAACGGGGCACGGAGAAGCGGCCGGTCCAGCATCTGCCTGCCCTTATGGCGGTCGCGGCGTCCGGCGGGCTTCGGCCTGCGGATCGATACCTCCCGCGATGACGTTCCGCTAGCGTAGATCGGGTGTCCGAGACGTCGAGCGGGATAGGCGCGGAGGTGGCCAGCACCGCCCCGGGCCCGGAGGCGGGCAGCGCCGCCGCCGGCGAGCGAGATGTCCGGCTGGACTCAGGCGACGGGACCGTCGTGACGATCCCCGGCCTGCCTCGTGTCCTCGGCGAGCGGCTGCTGGCTGCCGAGCCGTTGCGGCACGGACTCGCCAACGCCGCGACCAGCGGGATCTGGCGGGTTCGCGGGACGGCAGGTTCGGCGGTTCTGAAGGTGGCCCGGCTGCCGACCGCGGCCGACCCGCCTAAGGCGTGGCCGACCAGTAATGACCCGGCTCACTGGAACTACTGGCGGCGCGAGGCACTGGCCTACGAAAGCGGCCTGGCCGCCACCGTCTACGCCGACGCCGGCATCACCGCACCCGCGCTGCTGGAGACCAGGACGCGCACCGACGGCGGCATCGAGGTGTGGCTGGCGGACGTCGGCGGCCTCGGCGGATTCGACTGGCCGGTTACCCGGCTGGCGCGCTTCGCCTACGAGCTGGGCACAGCGCAAGCCCGGTGGGCGGGCCGCGTGCCGGCTACGCCGTGGCTGTCCCGGCGCTGGCTGGCCCAGTACCTCGCCGAAGCTGCCGGTCCCACGGTCGCCATCGAAGCCGCTGACTGGGATCATCGGAGCTTGGCCGGGTGGCCTGAGCCGGTCCGGCGCCAGCTCCGGCAGCTCTGGGCCGACCGGGACCGGCTGGTGGCCGTCACGGAGACAGCCGAGCGCACCCTGTGTCACCTCGATGTCTGGCCTGCCAACCTGATGGACGACGCCGGGACATCCGTTCTGCTCGACTGGTCGTTCACGGGCGCCGGCGCAGTCGGCGAGGACGCCGCCAACCTGATCGTGGACAGCTTCACCGACGGGCTCATGGACGTCGCGCTGCTGCCCGAGCTCGCCGCCAGCGCCACCGACGGATATGTCAACGGCCTGCGCGACGGCGGCTGGTCCGGTTCCGCCGATGCGGTGCGGACCGCCATCGCCGCCTGCGGCGCCGCGAAGTACAGCTGGTTCGCTCCGGCGTTCATCGGGCGCGCCATCCGCGATGATCTCGGGCCGCGGTCATATGGTCATGACGCCTCGGCCGCCGCGGCGGTCCGCAGGCTGACCGGGCTGGTCACGCTTATCGCCGAATGGGCGCAGGAGGCGGGGTTTGGCCGTGGCTAAGCTGCTCTATTCGGCCACCATGTCACGGGACGGCTTTATCACCGGCCCGGTCGCGACTTCCCGGTTCGCCGTAACGCTCCCGGAACGGTCCGCTCGTAGCGTTGAGTCTCATGGGGAGCGGGCAGCCGGGACCAGTTGATCATCAGCGCTGGACCAGGCTGGCCTCACCCGCGACGGCGACGGTGCTGGGTGTGGTCGCCGTCATCCTCGTGGCCCTTTATGTGGTCACGGCC
>PMOU01000396.1 GCA_003161205.1 Actinomycetota bacterium
CCCGGCCGCCCCGGCCGCACCGCTGGTCGAACCCGGGCCGCAGACCACCGGGCTCTACACGGCGCACGCGGCGCAGGCCAGCGCGGACAAGGCCGACGGCCTGCAATACGTGTGGCTGCTCGAGGGGGCCGACTTCGCGCAGTTCGAGCTGCGGCTGTCCGGCGGTGGGGCGCTCGTGCTCTACGGGATGTCCCTGAACACGACCACCGAGCACCCCAACCTGGTGGCCGGGCCACCGATCCCGGTGCCCGCCGCGTTCGCCCCGCTGCTCGCCACGCCCACCGAGGTCGGCGACCGCGAGGTGCAGACCACCTGGACCTACCAGTTCGCGGCGATCGACCCGCCCGCCAGCGCGCGCGACGCCAAGGTCGACGTCATCGCCGCCACCGGCGCCCCCAGCTCCGCCAAGGCGTCTTAGGCCCGGGGCAAGGCAAGGCGGNNTTAGGCCTGGGGCAGGGAGCTGGCGGCGACCAGGGTACGGATGGCGCGCAGGGCCACCGACAAGGTGGTGAAGGTGAAGCGTTCGCTCTCCCAGATCTCGCCCAGGGTCTGCGCCGCCATCGCGACCGCGGCCTCGTTGCGCGCGGCCCAGGCGGCGAGCCGCTCCTCGGGGTTCCGGGCCACCTCCGGGCCGCTGACCCCGAGCACGTGCTCGGTGAGCGAGGCGTGCGCGGCGTACAGGTCGTCCCGCAGGGCGGCCCGGGCCATCGTCGACCAGCGGTCTTCCCGGGGCAGCGCGGTGATGCGGTCACGCAGCCTGGTGATCTGCAGCCGGTCGGCAAGGTCGAAGTAGACCTCGGCGGTCTCCTCGATCCCGCGTCCCGCGGAGGAGGCGGCCTGCACGATGCCGAAGGCCGCATACGTCGGCACCATGGCCGCGACCCGTTCGGCCAGGTCGGCCGGCACGCCGAGGTCGAGGTAGGAGTCCCGGCGCTCCTCGAACCCGGACAGGTCCCGCCCGGTGAGCAGCTTGGGCAGGTACGAACGCACCGTCCTGACCCCGTCCGCGAAGAAGGCCACGGTCGCGGCGATGTCGAACGGCGGACGGCGGTTCTGCAGCAGCCACCTGGCCGCGCGCTCGGTGAGCTTGCGCCCTTCGAGCAGCAGGGTGATCTGGGCCGCGATACCGATCCGGCCCTCCAGCTCCTCGACCTGGCGCCAGAACACCGGCATGTCGAACACCTCGCGGGCCACCAGCCAGGCCCGGGTGAGGTCGGGCACCGAGGCGCCGGTCTCCTCGATCAACCGGAACAAGAACGTGCTGCCCGAGGAGTCGATCATCTCGTTGACCGCGGTAGTGGTGATGATCTCCCGGCGGAGCGGATGCGATTCCATCCGGTCCGCGAAGGCGGCCCGCAGCGGCGCCGGGAAGTAAGCGTCGAGCACCCGGCGCAGGTACGGGTCGTCGGGCAGGCCGGACTCCAGCACGTCCTGGGCGGCCCAGATCTTGGTGTGCGCGAGCAGCAGGGCCAGCTCGGGGGTGGTCAGGCCGGCCCCGGCGGAGCGCCGCTCGGCGATCTCCCGCTCATCGGGCAGCACGTCCTGCTCCCGGTTGAGCCGCTTGTCCCTGATCAGCTTGCGCAGGTACCGCACGTGCACGTGGAGCAGGGACGAGGCCTGGGACCTGGCCACCGCCAGCGCCATGTTCTGCCGGTAGTTGTGCCGCAGCACCAGCGCGGCGACCTCGTCGGTCATGTCGTTCAGCAGCTCGTGCCGGCCGGCCGCCGGGATCGCGCCGGCGCGGATGGCGTCGGCGAGCAGGATCTTGATGTTGACCTCATGGTCGGAGGTGTCGACCCCGGCGGAGTTGTCGATGAAGTCGGTGTTCATCAGGCCGCCGCCGAGGGAGTACTCGATCCGGGCCGCCTGGGTGAAGCCCAGGTTGCCGCCCTCGCCGACGACGCGGGCCCGCAGCTGGGTGGCGTTGATCCGGACCGCCTCGTTGGACCTGTCCCCCACGTCGGCGTGAGATTCGGAGCTGGCCTTGACGTAGGTGCCGATCCCGCCGTTCCAGAGCAGGTCGACGGGGGCGGCCAGGATGGCGGAGATCAGCTCGTCGACCGGCAGCGCGACGACCCCGGCGTCGATGCCGAGGGCGGTGCGGACCTGCGGCGACACCGGCACCGACTTCACCCCGCGCGGCCAGACCCCGCCGCCGGGCGAGATCAGCGCCTGGTCGTAGTCCGCCCAGGAGGATCTGGGCAGCTCGAAGAGCCGGGTGCGCTCGGCGAAGCTCGCCGCCGGATCCGGGTCGGGATCCAGGAACACGTGCCGGTGGTCGAAGGCCGCGACCAGCTTGATGTGCTCCGACAGCAGCATGCCGTTGCCGAACACGTCGCCGGACATGTCCCCCACGCCGGCCACCGTGAACTCATCGGTGTCCGGGTTCATCCCCAGCGCCGCGAAGTGCCACTTCACCGACTCCCAGGCGCCGCGCGCGGTGATGCCCATCTTCTTGTGGTCATAGCCTTCCGAGCCGCCGGAGGCGAAGGCGTCGCCCAGCCAGAAGCCGTAGCGGGCGGCCACCTCGTTGGCGGTATCGGAGAACGTGGCGGTGCCCTTGTCGGCCGCCACCACCAGGTACGGGTCGTCGCCGTCCCGCCGGACCACGCCCGGCGGCGGCACCACCCGGTCGGCCTCGATGTTGTCGGTCACGTCGAGCATCGCCGAGATGAACGTCTGGTAGCAGGCCAGCACCTCGGCCTGGTAGGCCTCGCGGTCGCCGGGATCAGGCAGCTGCTTGCACACGAAGCCGCCCTTGGCGCCGGACGGGACGATGACCGCGTTCTTGACCTCCTGGGCCTTGACCAGGCCCAGGACCTCGGTGCGGAAATCCTCGAGCCGGTCGGACCAGCGCAGCCCGCCGCGCGCCACCCGGCCGAACCGCAGGTGCACCGCCTCGAGCCGGGGCGAGTAGACGAAGATCTCGAACTTGGGCCGCGGCGCGATCAGCCCGGGCACGCTTTCCGGGTCCAGCTTGAGCACCAAATACCCCGGGGGGACGATCCCCCCCAGACCCCCCCTGCTTACGGGGGGGCTACCCGCCCCCCCGTGCCCCCCTGGCCGGTAGTAGTTCGTCCGCAGGGTCGCGTCGATCAGCGCCAGGTAGGAGCGGAGAATCCGGTCGTGGTCCAGGCTGACCACCTCGTCGAGCTGGCCGCGGATCTCCTCGGTGATGGCCTCGCAGCGTTCGGCCGCACCGTTCTGCCGGTCCGGGTCGAACCGTGACTCGAACAGCCGGACCAGCAGCCGGGTGATCGCCCCGTTGGACCGCAGCACCCGCTGCACGTAGTCCTCACTGAACCGTGCCCCGCCCTGGCGCAGGTACTTGGCGTAGGCCCGCAGCAGCGTGACCTCGCGCCAGCTCAGGCCCGCCGACAGGACGAGCGCGTTGAACCCGTCGTCTTCGGTCTGGCCGTGCCACAGCGCGGTCAGCGCGTCCTCGAATATCAGCCGGACACCGCCCGCGGCGGCGGTCGCGGGGACCCGCAAACCAAATTCATATACCCAGAACGAGCCGTGGCTGGACGGTCCGGTGAACTGATACGGATGCTCGTCGACGACCTCGAGGCCCATGTGCTGCAGTTGCGGCAGGACCTCCGACAGCGTGATCGGCGTCCCCGACCGGTACACCACCAGGGTCCACCGCTGCGGATCCTCCACCAGCCGGACCGCGAATTCCGTCCCCGACTCGCGCAGGCCGAGCATCGTGGTCAGGTCGTCGACCGCGTCCTGCGGGCTGACGTCCGCCTTGTAGGTCTCGGGGATGCTCGCCGAGCACAGGTCGAGCAGCGCCGCGGCCCGCTCCTCGCCGAGCACCCGG
>PMOU01000188.1 GCA_003161205.1 Actinomycetota bacterium
AGCCGGGCCGCCGCCCGCCGGTTCCTGCGCACGCTGGTACAGCTCGGCTACATGCGCAGCGACGGGAACAGGTTCGCCCTCCGGCCCAAGATCCTGGAACTCGGCTATGCGTACCTGTCCAGCCTGACCCTGCCCGAGGTGGCGATGCCGCACCTGGAGCAGCTGGTCGAGCAGGTGCATGAGTCGTCCTCGGTCTCCGAACTGGACGGGGACGACGTGATCTACATCGCCCGCGTCCCGACCAAGCGGATCATGACCGTGACCATCAGCGTCGGGACCAGGTTCCCGGCCTACGCGACCTCGATGGGCCGGGTCATGCTGGCCGCGCAGCCCGACGAACGGCTCGATGAGTACCTGGAGTCCGCCAGCTTGCGCGGCCTGACCGGGCATACCATCACCAGCGCGACCGCGCTCCGCCGTGAGCTGCGGAAGATACGAGCCCAGGGCTGGGCTCTGGTCGACCAGGAACTCGAAGACGGGCTGCGCTCCATCGCGGCCCCGATCCGCGACGCCGACGGTCACGTCATGGCGGCCGTCAACGTCTCCACCCACGCTGGGCGGCGCAGCCTGACCAGCATCACCGAAGAGCTCCTCCAGCCGCTGCTGGCGACCGCGCGGCGGATCGAGCTGGACCTGGCCAGCTCCCGCGCCTCAGCCCGCGCCCGCCCCGGCGCTCGAGACGCGGCACTGAACAGATGACACTCCGCTGGCCGCCCTGCCACACTTGCTAGCTATGCGCACGCTCGTCATCGATCATCCCCTGGTCGCCCATAAGCTCACCGCGCTGCGCGACGCCGCCAGCGATACCGCGACCTTCCGCAGCCTGACGGCCGAACTGGTGACCTTGCTCGCCTACGAGGCGACCCGCGAGGTGCGGGTGCAGCCGGTGTCCGTCACCACGCCGGTCGCCATCGCCAGCGGGGTCAAGCTGGCCAGGCCCGTTCCGCTCATCGTGCCCGTGCTGCGGGCTGGCATCGGCATGCTCGAGGGCATGACCCGGCTGCTGCCGATGGCCGACGTCGGCTTCGTCGGACTGCGCCGGGACGAGGAGTCGCTGGTCGCGTCCACCTATGCGGACCGGCTGCCCGCCGACCTGACCGGGCGGGACACGTTCGTGCTCGACCCCATGCTGGCCACCGGCGGGACGCTTGCCACCGTCATCACCATGCTGGTCGAGCGCGGAGCGGCGTCGGTGACCGCGATCTGCCTGCTGGCCGCGCCCGAGGGCGTGCGGCATATCGAGGAGATCTTTGCCGAGGACGACACGGCCGCGGCGAGCCGGGCACCGGTGCGGGTCGTGACCGCGGCGCTGGACGAACGGCTGAACGACCGGGGTTATATCGTGCCCGGGCTCGGCGACGCGGGCGACCGGCTGTTCGGCAAGATCTGACGGGCCCGGTCTGAGACGCCCAGCCTGACAAGAACAGGCTGACCAGGACAGTCTGGCGAGCACAGTCTGGCGAGCACAGTTTCAGGCAGGGTGCCGGGTTCTGCCGCGGTGACATAACGGCACTGCCTGGACCGGGATCTGGCCCCCCCACACCCACGGCGGACGGTACCCCACCGCAGAACCCGGCACCCTGCCTCGTCTAGATAATCAGCACGGGGGCCTTGTGGATATCCCCGAGTCCGGGGTTCGCGGAGGCCCGGCAGGCGAGGCCAATCCCGCCTAAACTTACGCCATGCCACTGATCGCACACGTCAGCACGGCATCAGGCCAGAAAATGATGATCGCCGAGGGACGGCAGCTGATCTTCGGCCGCGGACCGGGAGTGGACCTGCCCGTCGCCGCCGGGCGGGGGCTCTCCCGGCGGGCCGGCGTGGTGACCGCGATGGCGGCCGGGGCCTGGATCGCCAACATCAGCCGCACCCATGCGCTGTACGTCGAGGGCGAGGGATATCGCATCAGGCTGCCGCGGCTCGAGGACGAAGGTGAGCCCGCCGACGGCTGGTTCGTGCACACGGGAACGGCCTACGTGGGGTCGCGCGGCATGCTGGATGACGAGCAGCCGCTGGCCGTGACGGTCACGGGCCGGTTCGAGGGCTGGTCCGCCGGGACGGGCCAGGTGAACGAGGGCATACCGGCCGCCTCGGCGGCGCTGGCCGCCGGGTCCTGGTTCGCAGACGAGGACGGCCAGGCTGACGAGGCCGGGCTGGAGGACTGGGCTGAGCCGGCGGGCGGCGGCTGGCTGACGAGCGGGCCGCGGCCGACCACCCGGGCGGAGCAGCCGGCCGAGGCGGGGCGAGCCACCGGAGCCGGGCCGGTTTACGAGACCGGGCGGGCCGGGCAAGCCGGGGAAGGGACGCTGCTGCCGTTCTACATCGACCCGATGACCAAGCTTTTCCTGGTGGCCCTGATGTGGTGCCGGCCGTGGCTGCTGGACCAGAGCGCCACCCGGCCGCTGCCGCGCACGCCGGAGATCGCCAGGGGCGCCCTGGAGGTCACCGGGGCCTACCACGAACTGGAGCGGTTCGATTCCGACCCGGAGTTCCGCGACGTGCTATCGGCGCGCGTGGCCGAGCACATCAAGGTGCTGCGCCGGAAGATCACCGATCGCGGACTGGCCCGGGCCGAGGTGCGGCTCTCCGACGAGGTCGCCGTCCGGATCCTGATTGAGCACGGCATCGTCACCTCCGCTGACCTGAGCCGGCTGGATGACCCGGCCTGGCGGTCCCGCCAGGAAGACCTGTGGTGGACGCAGGACTGATCCTCAGCTCGGCGGCGCCGCCGGCGGTATCACCCGGAACTGCGTGCTGGCCTTGGCGCCGTCGGCTCCGGTCACCTCGACGGTGAAGAGCCCCAGCGGGAAAGAAGCCGGGAAAAGCTGGCTGACGTCGACGCTGATCGTCCCGTTCTTGGCAGCCACCGGCCTGACCGGCGACGTGCGGTCCATGATCTTCGTGCTATCCGGCGGCGGGCTCAGGCCCGTGACCGTGACCGTGACGGGCGCCTGCGGGGCGAATCCGCTCCCGTGCACGACGAACGCCGTGCCGGAGTCGCCGGACACCTGGACCATGCACAACGCCGGCCCGGGGGCAGCAGCACCGCCCTGGCCGGTCCCGCACCCGGTCAGCGGCGCCGGCGGCGGGCCAGGAGTCGTGCTACCCGAGCTGGTCAGCGAGGCGCCCAGGATGACCCCGCCGACGACCAGGGCCGCTCCCACCGAAGCCCAGCCGGCCCAGGCCAGGTGCGCCCTGAGCCACTGCCACCAGCGCGGCCGCCCGCGCCCCGAAAAGCCGGTCTTGCGCCGGGAACGAGCCTTGTACGCGGCGGGCAGCTCGGTGAAGGAGGCGTCCGTGGTCTCATCACCGTGTTCGCCGCCGGCCAGGTCGACGCCGAGCTGCGGATTACGCTGGTACTCCCCGATCAGGGCCATCGCCGCCTCCGGCAGGTAGGCGTGCTCCTGCGCGGGACCGGCTTGGGACTCGGTGAACTGGCCGAGCTGAGCGAGGATGGCCGCCGACGTCGGGCGGGCCCGGGGCACCCGCTCCATGCAGGCGGTGATGAGCCCGGTGAGCTCGGCGGGCAGGCCGGACAGGTCAGGCGGTTCCGTCGCCAGCCGGGCCAGCACGTCCATGACCGAGGCGCCCTGGTAGGGAGGATGCCCGGTCGCGGCGAACAGCAGCGTCGCGCCGAGGGAGTACACATCGCTCGCCACCGATCCCTGATGGGGGTCCCTGGCCTGCTCCGGCGCCATGTACGCGGGCGTGCCGACGGCCCCGCGCGAGACCGTGAGCTCCAGCCGCTCGGCCGCCCTGGCCACGCCGAAGTCGATCACCCGCGGGCCGTCCGGAGCGACCAGCACGTTCGACGGCTTCAGGTCCCGGTGCACCAGGCCGGCTCCGTGGATCGACTCCAGCGCCTCCGCGCAGCCGGCCGCGAGCCAGTTCACGGTGCGCACCGGCATCGGGCCGCAGGCCAGGATCATCCGGCGCAGCGAAGGAGCCGGGACGTAGGCCGTGGCCAGCCAGGGCAGATCGGCATCCGGATCGGCTTCGACGACCGCGGCGGTGAAGACCCCGCTCACCTTCCTGGCCGCCGCCACCTCCTGCGCGAAGCGGGTGCGGAAACCGGCTTCCTCGGCCAGCTCGACCTTGATCGTCTTGACCGCGACCAGCCGTCCGGCCGCCGACCGGCCGAGGTACACCTGGCCCATCGACCCGGCGCCCAGACGGCCGAGGACCCCGTAGGGCCCGATCATGTCGGGGTCCCAGCGGCGCAGCGTTTCACGTTCCGGCTGCGGCAACATTTTTTAGCCTCCCAGATCCCGCCAGACCCCATCATTTCCGATCATGCCCTAATCCACAAGAAATTGGGGAGCGTATCGGACCGGGTTGTGACAGGTGATTCTGAAGAGAAACTACTGCCCGTTCGGAAAAAGGGGATTTAACCGGTTTTATGGGGATACAGCGGGCCGGCTGGAAGCACGGATTGGCTCATCGCGCGCGCCGTGGCAAAGCCCGGTTTTATGATCGTGTTGATGATATGCAGCCGCTCATCGAAACCCGCGAAGGCGCTCTTCATCGCGTTTATCGTCAGCCATTCGACATCGGACCAGCCATAGCCGAATTCGGCGGCCAGCCGGTGAAACTCAGAACTCAGCGTGACCTGGCTCATCAGCCGGTTGTCGGTGTTCACCGTCACCCGGAACGACAGCTGCCGGAGCACCCGGAGCGGATGCAGCGCGATCGACGGCGCCGCGCCGGTCTGGACGTTCGAGGTCGGGCACATCTCCAGCGGGATCCGGCGGTCGCGGACGTAGGCCGCCAGCCGCCCCAGCCGGACCCGGCCCTGGTCATCGATCTCGATGTCGTCCGCGATGCGGACCCCGTGGCCGAGCCGCTCGGTCCCGCACCACTGCACGGCCTCCCAGATCGAGGGCAGCCCGAACGCCTCGCCCGCGTGGATCGTGATGTGGAAGTTCTCGCGCTTGAGGTACTGGAACGCGTCCAGGTGCCGGCTCGGCGGCCAGCCCGCCTCGGCGCCCGCGATGTCGAACCCGACCACGCCCTCGTCCCGGTGGCGGACCGCGAGCTCGGCTATCTCCAGCGACCTGGCCGCCGTCCGCATCGCCGTGAGCAGGGCGTACACCGTGATCCCCCGCCCGGCGCGGGCCGCGGCCGCGCTGCCCTGGCGGAAACCGTCCAGGACCGCCGCGACCACCTCATCCAGGCTCATCCCGTGCTGGGTGTGCAGCTCGGGCGCGAACCTGACCTCGGCGTAGACCACCCCGTCGGCGGCCAGGTCCGCGGCGCACTCGGCGGCCACCCGGCGCAGCGCGTCCGGGGTCTGCATGACCGCGACCGTGTGCCGGAACGCGTCCAGGTAGATCTCGAG
>PMOU01000388.1 GCA_003161205.1 Actinomycetota bacterium
ACCCGCAGCTCGTCGACGCGACGCAGGAAGGCCTGCTTGACCGCGAGCATCTCCGCGACCTGCCGGTCTCACTCTCCACTAGCAAGTAACTTGCAACTCGATTTGCATATTCTTGGTGCGGGACATGGAGAGGCGCGGTGGGTTTTGGAGCGCTGCGGGTCAGAAGAGCAGGGCGGACAGGGCCGAACGGGCCTTGGCCACGCGCGGGTCGCGCGGCGGGAGGATCTCGAACAGGCCGACCAGGTGCACGCGGGCTTGGTCGCGTTCGGCGCCTGAGGTGCGCCGCACGACGCCGAGCAGGCGGTCAAACGCCTCCTCGATCTTCCCCGAGGCCAGGTCGATGTCGGCGACCTGGCTCTGGGCCTGGACGTCATCGGGACGCTCGGCCGCGTCCTTGCGCGCCCGGGCCTGGTCATAGGAACTGACCCGGCGGATCAGGTTGACCTGGGCCAGGCCGGTCTTGGCGATCGGATCGCCGGGCGATTTCGCCAGTTCCCGCTCGAAGGCCTGGGCGGCACCGTCCATGTCGCCGCGTTCCATGGCCGCGCGCGCTTCGGCAAAAGCCGGCGGAGCGGCCGGAGCGGCGGGGATGCCCTCAGCGGCGCTCGTCCCGGCGGCTGCGC
This sequence comes from Actinomycetota bacterium, assembly GCA_003161205.1. The sequence continues at coordinate 624 of PMOU01000388.1, forward strand.
TCGTCTCGGTGTCCTCGCCGGTCTCATCGGCCTCAGCCTCCCCCGCGGCAGGACCGGTGAGCTGGATGCCCATCTTCTCCGCCACTTCCAGGACCTGGCTGATCCACTGGCGGACCTGGGCCTCCGGCATCGCGCCGAGGAAGCCGTCGACGAGCTGGCCGCCTAGCACCGCGACCACCATGGGGATGCTCTGCACCTGCAGGGCCGCGCTGAGCTGAGGGTTAGCGTCGACGTCGACCTTGGCGAGAATCCACTGGCCGGCCGCCTCGGCGGCNNAGCTTCTCCAGCACCGGGGAGAGCTGCTTACACGGCCCGCACCATTCCGCCCACAGGTCCATGATCACGGGCGTGGTGCGGGATCGCTCCACCACATCGGTGTTGAACGTTTCCTCGGTGACCTCGATGACGGTCCCGCTGCTCGGCGCGGCGGGGCCCCCGGACTGAGCCGTCTGCTGCTTGCGCTGCGCGGCCGCCTGCCGCGCACCCAGATCGACGGCTCCGTAAAGCGAAAAATCTCGCGGCTGCATGATTCCATCCTGCCGTATTGGCGACACTGCCTGCTCCCGGACTCCCCGTTAGCCCGGTGCAATAACTCCCGGCGGCCAGTTCTTATGCCGCTTCCTGCGCTGCTTCCCCCGGCTTCCTCCGACGGGGCTTGTGATTGCTGGGCGGAAGGGGCAGCTGACGCCGTCTGGTTCTCTTGCGCTCATTGGTTAGGTTGCTCTAGAGTAACCGTTACCTATGAGCAACCAATCAGCGGATGCCGTCTTCGACGCGCTGGGCGAGCCGGTGCGCCGCCGCATCCTCGAGCTGCTGCGCGACGGGCCGACGCCGGTCGGGCGGCTCGCCGAGCACCTGCCGGTCGGCCGGCCTGCCGTGAGCAAGCACCTGCGGGTGCTGAGCAACGCCGGGCTGATCGAGCATCGCAGCGTCGGCACCCGCAACCTGTACGTGCTGGCGCCTGAGGGGATGGCAGCCGCGCAGCAGTGGCTCGTGCGGACCTGGGACACCGCCCTGGCGGCCTACGCCGCCGAGGTCAGCCGGCATCGCCGGGAATCCGCCCGGCCCGCCTACCCGCCAGGGGAGTGACGCATGAGCACGGTCCCGCCGATCCACCGGGAAATACTGGTCGACGCTGACCCGGTGACCGCGTTCGAGGTGTTCACCGAGCGCATCGGCCGCTGGTGGCCGCTGGCCTCGCTCAGCGTGTACGGCGCCGATGCCACCGTGGCGTTCGCCGGCGGCCAGATCATCGAGCGTTCCGCTGACGGGGACGCGGCCGTATGGGGAACCGTCACCCGGTGGGAACCGCCGGACGCGGTGGCCTTCAGCTGGCATCCCGGCCAGCCGGCCGAACGCGCCAGCCACGTCGAGGTCACCTTCGCCGCGCTGGACGGCCAGACACGGGTCACGCTGGAACACTCCGGCTGGGAGGTGTTCGCCGATCCGGCCGCCGCCCGCGACGAATACGACCACGGCTGGCCGGCGGTGCTGGAGCGGTACCGCGACGACGCGGCCCGCCGTGCGGACGCGGTCCGCCGTGCGGACGAAGACGATACGTGGGTGGCGCTGCTGCACCGCCCGGGCCCGGCCGCGCCCGTGGCCGGGACGCTGTTCGAGGATCCGATGTTCGCTGAGCACGTCGCGTTCCTCAACCGGATGCGTGAGGCGGGATATCTGGTCGCCGCGGGGCCGCTGCCGGACGCGGCGGGTGAGGGCATGACCATCCTGCGGCTGCCGGGAACCGGCCAGCTGGACACCGCGACCAGGCTCGCCACCGAAGATGACGTCAGCGTCTCGGCCGGGTTCCTCGCCGTCACGGTCCGCCCCTGGCAGGTCGTGATGCACGCCGGGCGGTGAGCGGCGGCGCTGGCCAGCGGGGTATTTTCCCGGGTATAGCGTCGTCCGGTAAGAATCCGCGCAAGGGAGCACACGATGGCGGATCTGCCGCACCTGATCCGGCCGATGCTGGCGAGCCTGCGTCACGAGCTGCCGGCCGATGAGGAGAGCTACGGGTGGGAGCTCAAATGGGACGGGCTGCGCGCGGTCGCCTACGTCAGTGCGGGCACGGTGCGGCTGGTCTCGCGCAACGACAAGGACATGGCCGCGAGCTATCCCGAACTGGCCGTTCTCGCCGAGCGGGTCAGCGCCCCGGTGATCCTGGACGGGGAGATCGTGGTGCTGCGCGAGGGACGCCCGGACTTCGGCTTGCTGCAGTCACGCATGCACGTCCAGCGGCCGGACGACAAGCTGATCCGGGCCGTGCCGGTCCAGCTGTACGTGTTCGACCTGCTGCACCAGGGCCAGGACTCGCTGCTCGACCGGCCTTATACCGAACGCCGGGACCGGCTGGAGAAGCTCGGCCTGGACACCGATCCGGTCCACACCCCGCCATGGCACCGCGGCGGCGCGGCCGCCGTGCTGGCCGACAGCATCGCCAAGGGCCTGGAAGGGGTAGTCGGCAAGCCGCTGACCTCTACGTACCACCCAGATCAGCGCCGGGACTGGATCAAGGTCAAGAACGTCAAGCAGCAGGAAGTCATCATCTGCGGCTGGAAAACCGGGGCCGGGCGCCGCGCGGACATGATCGGCTCGCTGCTGGTCGGCGTCTACGACGACGGCACGCTGCGCTATGTCGGGCACGTCGGCACCGGCTTCACCCAGGACATGCTGGCCGAGCTGATGCGAGAGCTCAAGCCGCTGGAACGCGACACCAGCCCGTTCGACACGCCGGTCCCGGCCCAGCATGCCCGCGACGCCCACTGGGTGCATCCCCAGCTCGTCGGCGAGGTGGCGTTCGCCGAGTGGACGACCGACATGATCTTGCGCCAGCCCAGCTGGCGTGGGCTGCGGATCGACAAGAATCCCAGCGACGTCCACCGCGAAGACTGAGCGGCGCGGCGCGGTTACTGACGCCGGTCTGGCTGCGGGGAGGGCTGGTCCGGCGGGTCGGCATAGCCGTGGGTGTAGGCGTAGCGCATGGCCTGGGTGCGGTCCCGTGAGCCGGTCTTGGCGAAGATCCGGTTGACGTGCGTCTTGACCGTCGCCTCGCTGACGAAAAGCGCGCGCGCGATCTCCCGGTTGGACCGGCCCGCCGCGATCAGCCGCAGCACCTCCGACTCGCGTGGGGTCAGGTCGCCCTCCTCCTGGTCGCCCGATGGCAGGGCTGGCGCGCGGACGGCGGCGGACAGCAGCCGCTGCTGCACCTCCGGATCAAGCACGGCCTGGCCGGCCGCGGCGGCC
>PMOU01000368.1 GCA_003161205.1 Actinomycetota bacterium
TTGCTCGCGGACAGGATGTCCAGGGCCTCGGCGTCGAAACCGGGGGCGATCACCACCTCGGTGAAGACCTCGGCGATCTGCCGGGCCAGCGCCGCGGTGACCGGCCCGTTGGCCGCGATCACCCCGCCGAACGCGGACACCGGGTCGCACGCGTTCGCCTTGGCGTGCGCGTCGGCGAGGTCGGTGCCGACGGCGATGCCGCACGGGTTGGAGTGCTTGATGATGGCCACGCACGGTTCGGCGAAGTCGTACGCGGCCCGCCGGGCCGCGTCCGCGTCGACGTAGTTGTTGTAGGACATGGGCTTGCCGTGCAGGAGTTCGGCGGCGGCGATGCCGCCGGCATGACCGGACGGAGATACCACGGCTCGTTCGGCAGAAAGATCTTGGTAAAGGGCCGCGCGCTGATGGGGATTCTCGCCGTAGCGGAGCACGTCGGCGCGCCGCCACAGGGAACCGGCCACCTTGGGCCAGCCGCCGTCCCGGGTGACCTCGTCCGGCGCGTAGGAGGCCGCGAACCAGGACGCGACCGCGAGATCGTAGGCGGCGGTGTGGGCGAACGCGTCGGCGGCCAGGTGGCGGCGCTGGTCCAGCGTGAAACCGCCTTCGGACAGCGCCGCGAGCACGTCGGCGTAACGGGAAGGGTCGGTGATGACCGTTACCGAGCCGTGGTTCTTGGCCGCGGCCCGGACCATGGCGGGGCCGCCGATGTCGATCTGCTCCACGCACTCCTGCGGCGAGGCGCCGGATGCCACCGTCGCCTCGAACGGGTACAGGTTGGACACCAGGAGCTGGAACGGCTCGATGCCGAGCTGCGCCAGCTCGGCTTCGTGCCCGGCGTTGGCGGTGTCGGCGAGCAGCCCGGCGTGCACCCGGGGGTGCAGGGTCTTCACCCGTCCGTCGAGGCACTCCGGGAAACCGGTGAGCTCCTCCACCGGCGTGACCGGCACCCCGGCCGCCCTGATCCTGGCCGCGGTGCTGCCGGTGGACACGATCTCGACGCCGGCCGCGTGCAGCCCAGCCGCCAGGTCCTCCAGTCCGGACTTGTCATAGACGCTGATCAGTGCTCGCCTTATCGGGATCTGAGTCAACTGCCGATCCTCACCTTCCGGCCGTGGACGGACCAGCCGTCGCGTACCATCCTGCCTACCGTGCTGACGAGCAGGGCGCGTTCGGCCACCTTGATCCGCTCGTGCAGCGTGCGCTCGTCGTCGTCATCGGCCACCGGCACGCTGGCCTGCGCCACGATCGGCCCCGCGTCCACCCCGTCGTCGACGAGCAGGACGGTACAGCCGGTGACCTTCACCCCATGGGCCAGCGCGTCCCGCACGCCGTGTGTCCCGGGAAACGACGGTAGCAGCGCCGGATGGGTATTCACGCACCGCCCGCCGAACGAATCCAGGAACGGCTTGCCGACCAGCTTCATGAATCCGGCCAGCACGACCAGGTCAGGCGCGTACCCGGCGCACGCGCGGGCCAGCGCGGCGTCCCACTCCTCGCGGCCGGGGTAGTCCGCCAGCTTGACGGTGAACGAGGGGATGGCCGCCCGCCCGGCTCGCGCCAGCGCGTTGATACCGTCCCGGTCCGCGCCGACCGCGACGACCTGCGCCCCGTAGTCCTCGTCCTGGCACGCGTCGATCAGTGCCTGCAGGTTGGTCCCCTCGCCGGAGACGAGAACCACCAGCTGTGCTGGCTCTGCTAGCTCAGGTCGCCTCACGGGGCCACCCTAAGGTACGTGGCCGGGTGGTCGGCCGAGGGGGCACAATGGAGTCCGATGGCCAGATACCAGCCGCCGGGCGGGCGCGGGACGCCACCGCGAGGGACGCCACCGGCCCGGCAGCTACCACCCCCTGACTCCGCCTCGCGGCAGCGGGCCCTGGCGGGCCTGTGCCTGGGCGGGCTCAGCCTGATCGGCCTGGCACTCGGGCTCGGCAACCTGCACCGCGGCATCTTCGTCGCGGTGCTCACCCTGCTGTTCGCGGTCACCGCGATCTGGCTCGGCGCGGGGGCGAACCGGACCGCCCGGCGGGCCGGGACGGCGCGGCCGCGCGGGGCGGTCAGCGGCATCGTGCTCGGCGGATTCGGCCTGGCGTTCAGCGCGTTGTGGCTGCTGGTGCTGGCGGTGTTCTGGCCGCAGCTGAACACGTACTACAACTGCCTGGACGGCGCCAGCACGGTGTCCGCCCAGCAGGCCTGCCACAGCCAGTTCACCACGTCGGTCGGCGGCGAGATGAGCATCCTGCAGAACGGCCGCTGATCAGTCCGGCTCGTCCTGCTGGTCCGCGGCCCAGGGGTTGAAGTAGATCCGGTGGCCGTCGGCGTCGTCGCTCTCGTCGATGAGCGCTGGACCGGGTGGGCGGGGCTGTGTTAGCCCGGGGGGGCGACCCCCCGGAACCCCCCGGGTACGGGGGGATTCCACCCCCGCGGGCTCCCCTGGTCCGCCGGGCGGCGTGGGCCGGGCGTGGCTCGCGCGATCGGTGGCGCGCCGCAGGATCAGCCAGTTCGCGGCGCCCGCGGCCAGCGCGGCCGTGACGCCGATCTCCAGGATCGCGACCAGGCCCACCCGGAATCCGGACGGACCGACCGCGGCGAGGCGGCCGTCACCGAGCGGTCCGCCCGAGAACGCCGCCGCCAAGCCTACCAGCAGGGCCGCCGCCGTCCCCGCGGCGAATCCCCATAGCGGTGCCGCCTCGATCACCGGCGTCGGCGCGATCCGCACCGTCACCACCCCGGCGAATATGCCCGCCAGATACGGCATCGCGAGGACCACGACCGGGACCCAGGCCGGGCCGGGCCCCGACGGCAGCGCCGCGAGCATCGGGAAGCCGGGGAGCGCGCCGAGCACCGAGCCGGTCGGGGCGATGACCGTGCCCGCGCCGAACGCGAACCCGGGGCCGAGGGTGTAGGCCACGGCCCAGATGATCGCGTTCGGCACGTAGGCGAGCTGGGCGAGCAGCAGCAGCGCCGCGCCGCCCGCGCCGGGCGAGAGCGCGTCGCTGGCCGCCCTGACCTCGGGCAGGTGCACCGCGAGTGAGACAGCCGCCAGCACCGCGCCGACCGCGCCCAGGAGGGCGGCCGCGCCGAGCATGCCCATGATGATCGACCGGGGCCGGACGGGCATCAGGTGAGCCAGCCGCGACCACGGCGCCAGGCCGCGGGCGGCACCGAGCCCGCCCGCTACCAGGGCCAGCAGGAAGGACGCGGTCACCGCCTGCAGCAACGAGGGGGCGGCGACCGCGGTCCTGCTCGCGAGCGCCAGCGCGCCCGCCAGCAGGGCGTAGGGAAGGGCGAGCGCGACCGCGGCGTAACCGACGTGGCTCAGCCTGGTGACCGAGCCGACCCGTACCGTCCACCGTCCGGCCAGGGCCAGCAGGGCGCCGGGCAGCAGCACCAGCCCGAGCGGGAGCAAGCCGATCCGCCCGGCCCCGTGCACCGTGACACCGACATGGTGCGCGACCAGCCACAGCAGGGCCGAGGTACGCAGCACGCCGCCGAGCCCGGCGCCGATACCGACGTGCGGCGCGGTGATCCAGCCGATCGCGGTCAGGGTGACCAGGACGGCCAGCCCGCTGCCCGCGGCGGCACAGGCGGCGATTCCTCCCGTGACGGCCAGCGGCCGGGGAGGTTGCGTCCTGGCCGCGGGCGCGGACCTGCCCGGCGTCCCGGGAAAGTCCGGGTCTGGCGGTTCAGGCGCCGGCCGTGCCTCGGCGGAAACACTCACAAACCCGAGCATGGCAACAATTGCCCGCCGCCCGGCGGAGGCGCGCCGCCCGCCCGGCCGGCAATACCGCCTACTTCATGATGTCCCGGATCAGGGCAGCGGCCTCGCTGGGGGTCTTGCCGACCCGGACGCCCGCCTTCTCCAGCGCTTCCTTCTTGGCCTGGGCCGTGCCGGAGGAACCGGAGATGATCGCGCCGGCGTGGCCCATCGTCTTGCCCTCGGGGGCGGTGAACCCGGCCACGTAGCCGACGACCGGCTTGGTCACGTGCTGCTCGATGAAGGCTCCGGCTCGTTCCTCGGCGTCGCCGCCGATCTCGCCGATCATCACGATCGCGTCGGTCTCCGGGTCCTCCTGAAACGCCTGCAGGCAGTCGATGTGNNGAGGCGACGCCGGGGCAGTTCGGCCCGATGATCCTGGTCACGTTGCCCACCGCGCTCGCGCGCGCCCAGAACTCCGCGGTGTCGTGCACCGGGACGCCCTCGGTGATCACGATGCACAGCGGAATCCGGGCCTCGATCGCCTCGATCACCGCGTCCTTGGTGCCCGAAGCCGGCACGAACACCACGGACACGTCGGCTCCGGTGGCCGCTATGGTGTCGGCGACCGTGCCGAAAACGGGGACGTCCGCGCCGTTCAGCTCGATGGTCTGGCCCGCCTTGCGCGGGTTGGTGCCGCCGACGATCTGCGTCCCGGCGGCCAGCATGCGCGCACCGTGCCGGCGCCCCTCGGAGCCGGTGATGCCCTGGATCATGACCCGGCTCTGGGCGGTCAGGAAGATGGCCATCTCATGCTCCCTTCGCTGCCGTGCTGGCAAGTTCGGCGGCCCGCTGGGCCGCTCCGTCCATCGTCGGCACCTGTTCGACTACTCCTATGGCCGCCTCCGCCAGAATGCGCCTGCCCTCGGCGGCGTTGTTCCCGTCGAGGCGGACCACGATCGGGCGGTCCACCTGATCCCCGCGCGATTCCAGCATGGCGATCGCCGAGACGATGCCGTTGGCCACCGCGTCGCAGGCGGTGATCCCGCCGAAGACGTTCACGAACACGCTGCGCACGCTCGGGTCGGACAGCACGATCTCCAGGCCGTTCGCCATCACCTCGGCCGAGGCGCCGCCGCCGATGTCGAGGAAGTTCGCCGGCTTGATCCCGCCGAGCGGCGCTCCGGCGTAGGCCACCACGTCCAGGGTGGACATGACCAGGCCCGCGCCGTTGCCGATGATGCCGACCTCGCCGTCGAGCTTGACGTAGTTGAGGTGCTTTTCCCTGGCCCTGGCCTCGATCGGGTCGGTGTTGCTGATGTCGTCGAACCGGGCGTGCTGCTGGCGGAACCCGGCGTTGTCATCCAGCGTCACCTTGCCGTCGACCGCGAGCACCTGACCGTCGTCGGTGAGCGCCAGCGGGTTGACCTCGACCAGCGTGGCGTCCTCGTCGGCGAACATGGCCCAGAGCCGCTCGGCCAGCAGCGCGGCGCCCGCCGCGGCCTCCGCCGGGATACGGCCCGCCGCGATGATCTCCGCCGCCTTGGCGCTGTCCACGCCGGCTATCGCTGACACCGGGATCCGCGCCACCGCCTCCGGGCTGCTGTGCGCGACCTCCTCGATCTCCATACCGCCCTGCACGGTACAGATCGACAGGAACGTGCGGTTGGACCGGTCCAGCAGGAACGACAGGTAGTACTCGGCCGCGATGTCGACGGCCTCAGCGATCAGCACCGTGTGCACGGTGTGGCCCTTGATGTCCATGCCGAGGATCTGGCCGGCTTTGTCGTAAGCCTCATCCGGGCCCTTGGCCAGCTTCACTCCGCCGGCCTTGCCGCGGCCGCCGACTTTCACCTGGGCCTTGACCACGACCAGGGGATGGCCATCCGCGGCGAACTCCGCGGCGATCTCGCGTGCCTCTTCGGCCGTGCGGGCGACCTTGCCGCGCTGCACCGGGACGCCGTACTCGGCGAACAGTTCCTTCGCCTGATACTCAAACAGGTCCACCAGGGGGTCCGTTTCTAGGTTCCGACGTGTTCCGCCGCGCACATGCGGCGTTCATGGGCAGCCTAGCCTTTTCCCGGTCGGACTGGCCCCCCGGGCCGGGACGGTCCCCGTGTGAGCTGACTCTCAGCGCTCTGCTCGCCCGGCGCGGCCCCGCGGCTGGCGCTAGGCCGGGTTTTCCGCGACCTCGGCGCCGAACGCCGAGCGGACCCAGGCCACGATCTCCGTCGTCGACGCGCCCGGCGTGAAGATCCTGGCCACGCCCAGCTGGGACAGCTCCGCGATGTCCGCGTCCGGGATGATGCCGCCGCCGAAGACCACGATGTCGGCGGCGTCCCGCTCCTTCAGCAGCTCGATGACGCGGCTGAACAGCGTCATGTGCGCACCGGAGAGGATCGACAGCCCGACCGCGTCCACGTCCTCCTGAATCGCGGCGGCCACGATCTGCTCGGGCGTCTGGTGCAGCCCGGTGTAGATGACCTCAACCCCGGCGTCGCGCAGGGCACGGGCCACCACCTTCGCGCCACGATCGTGACCGTCAAGTCCGACCTTCGCCACGATCACCCGGATTTTGCTCATAACCGCAAGCCTAACCGCCGCCGCCCCGGCCGCCCACGGCCAGGTCACCCGGCGGTCAGGCCAAGGTCAAGAACAATTCAGCCGAACGAGCCGTGGTGTCAGTCCACGCACGGAATCCCGTCCTTCGCGGTGACCGCACCGCCCTGCGCACCCGTCGTGGGGATCGGGCTCGCCGAGGACGACGGACTGGCGGAAGCGCCGGGCACGGTGGCGTCCGCGCCGAGCAGGATCTCGACGTGGCCCGCCTCCACCGTGGCGCTCGCGGTCGCGGTCACGCTGAACTCCGAGGCGATCTTTCCGGCGTTCGCCGCCGAGCCCGCGCCGTAGATGACCTCGGTGGTCGACAGCGCGCCCGTGTCCGCGATCGCCCCTGGCTTGAAGCCCTGCTTGACCAGCGCGGCCGAGACCGCCCCGGCCAGCCCCGCGGTGTCCCCGCCGTTGTACACGTCCACGGTGGTCTTGCTGGCGTCCGCTTTGCTCACGGCCTTGGGCTTGGAGCTCGGCGAGCTCGCCGAGGCCGCGGGCGGGTAGAACGTCTCCTGCACGATCTGCTTGAGGTCGCTGGGGTTGATCTCGTTGGCGTCCTGGCCGTCGATGGTCTCGTAGGCCACGATCGGCAGCGTGTGGAAGACCAGGTTGCCGCCGGTCAGGTCGCGCATCTGGGAGGCGAAGTCCAGCAGGTCCCAGCCGGAATCGGTGATCACGTACTGCTTCGCGATGGACAGCAGGGAGTTGACCTTGGTCAGGTCGCTGAGCACTCCGTCGGTGCGCAGCTCCTGCATCACCGAATCGAGGAACGCCTGCTGGCGGTGCGTCCGGTCCAGGTCGCCGTTGGCGAGCCCGTCGCGCTGGCGGACGAACGCCAGCGCCATCGCGGCGTCGAGATGCTGAAGGCCGGCCTTATGAGCGTAAAAGCCGGAGTTGGAGTCGTAAGGGACCGGGTGGTTGAGGCAGACCTCCACGCCGCCCAGGACGTTGGCCAGCTCGTAGAACCCGTCCAGGTTGACCTCGGCGAAGTGGTCGATGTGCACCCCGGTGAGCTGCTCCACCGAGGCCACCGCGGCCGCGCGGCCGGCCTCGTTGCCGTCGTAGGCGAGCTGGTCCTGGCTGATGTTGGGGGTCTGCTGCTGGGCCGCGGACTGCGCCGCGGCCATGGCCAGGCCGTAGGCCTGGTCGATCTTGCCCTGGGTCTGCCCGTCGTACGCGGTGGGGAAGGTGATCCAGTCGTCGCGCGGGATCGAGAAGCCGACCGCCTTCTTGCCGCCTGCCGGGATATGGATCAAGATCAGGGTGTTCGTGTCGTTGCCGCCGCAGCCGGCCGCTACCTCCTGAGCGTTGCACGCGTGCAGCGCCTTCAGGACGTCATTGGGCAAGATGTTGCCCTGCCAGTCGGTCCGGCTCTCCAGGCCCATCAGGAGGATGTTCTGCGCGCCGATGGACGGGCCGCTGACGATCGCGTGCGACCCGCCGATGCTGGCGACGTCCTTGACGAAGAAGTAGGAAAAGCCGCTTATCGCTAGCACGACAGCGGCGGCGAGGCAGCTTAGGACGTATCCAGCCTTCCCGGCGGCACCCCACAACGGGGCCGGAGAGCCTGTCCTGACCATCGCGTTCTTCCTCAGGAATCCCAGGGGTGGATGGTTACCGTCGACGAAGCCTACCTTCACGGTCCCGTTACCAATGCGCAACGACTAACATCCTAAGCAACAATGAGCGACCCACGATGGCGCGACACACGCCCGAGCAGCCCATACGGCGGCGAGCCTGGAGGCAGGCCGCCACGCCGGGATCCACGCGGGTCCGACCCCGGCCGACGGGGCGGCCCGGGGGACGACGATGCTACCCGCCGGACGCCAGCCCGAACCCAGCCCGTGGTGCCTCGGCCCGTTGTGCCTCCGGCGGTTCTGCCTCCGGCCGTTCTGCCTTCGCCGGTTGTGCCTTCGACCGTTGCGGCTCGGCCCGGGGCGCCCCAGCCCCTCGTCGTGCCGCGGGACGGGACCGGGGCAGGGAGCGGTGCCGGGCGAGCGGG